>CAZIGZ010000051.1:23856-37332 GCA_964538835.1 uncultured Chitinophaga sp.
TTCTGCGACGAACGCAGCGCTGACGACGAGGTACTCAGGAAGCTCGTCGATCGTCTTGATTCTCTGGAGAAGGAGAATCAGCAGCTTCAGCAACGATTGAGCGTCCTCGAACAATCCGACGACGCATCCCCTGAGTCGCCGGATGCGTCATCGGCGAATTCACAGAGTCACGACATCGAAACAGCACCTGTCGGCTGGCTCTACACTGGCACATCTCCCGCCACCGTCTTTTCCGGCATCGACGGGACTCCGCTGCTGACCGAGTCGGATGTGCGGAACATCGTGGCCGAGGAAGTGGAGAGTCGGCAACTTCCCGGAGTTTCAGCGAAAACCGTTGCCTGGAGTTCCGAAGATCCGGCCATCGATGCGGCTCAATCCCAGAAGATCACGGAACTCGATACCGCATTCAAGTCGCTTCAGGAGAAGATGAACAAGAAGACCTATCCCACGGTTACGGTCAACGGAGTGTTTCAGGCAGACAGCGGATGGATCCATCAGGATTCCAACAGCGATAAACAATACGGGCAGATTCAGGATGGATCGGATTTTCGTCGTGCGCGCCTCTCCGCCAAGGGAAGTGTGACGGAACTCACGAACTACTTCTTTCAGATGGACTTCGGAGCCATTGGTCGTCCAACATTCACAGATGTGTGGGTAGAACAGACGAAAGTCCCGTTCTTTGGGAACGTCCGAATCGGCCAGTGGAAGCAACCCTTCAGCCTCGAAGTCGTCAGCAGCTTTCGCTACACGACGTTCATGGAACGCTCGGTCCTCTTTCAGCCCTTCGCACCGTTTCGCCATATCGGGATCGGCTTCTATGACCATTCGGACGATCTCAGCAATACCTGGGCGGCCTCAGTCTTTCGCACCGGTCAGGACCAGTTTGGCGGAACATTGTCGAGCGATGGAGGTTATGGCACCGCAGAACGCCTGACATGTCTTCCTGAATGGGAAGACGAAGGAAAGAACTATCTTCACCTTGGCATCGGCCACTTCTTCAACGCTCCGCCTTCTGACACCGTCAACTTTCGAACCATCCCGGAGTTCTTCGTTGGTGCGAACGGCCCAGGCGCTGTCGGCACAAGCGGACAGGCCGTTCCTGGCGGGCAAAACGGAACACCATTCTTTGTCGCGACGGGAAACATCAACGTCCCGTATTACAACGTACTGGGATCAGAACTGCTCTGGGTGAACGGCCCGCTGAGCCTTCAGTCGGAAGCGATGGTGAATTTCGTCAGCAACAGCAACACGACCGCTGTTCTGCCCGGGGCGTATGCTCAGGTTGGCTACTTCCTGACCGGCGAACATCGTCCGTACGACCGAAAGCAGGCAGCGATTGATCGAGTAATCCCGAAGTCTAACCTCACTTTTTCCGGGAACTGCTGCAATCCGGGCCTTGGTGCCTGGGAAGTTGCGGGACGCTGGTCTTACCTCGACCTGAACGACTCCGCCATTCGAGGCGGCACGATCATGGACTACACGGCCGGCGTGAACTGGTACTGGAACCCGTACACAAAAATGGTGTTCAACTACGTTCACTCGATCAGCGATTCGCCCGCATTTCCGGAAAGCCAGACTGACCTGTTCGGAGTTCGAGCCCAGCTGGACTTCTGATTCAAAACCGAACGCTCACCCGGTGAGCGTGCCCGGATCACGCCCGCCTTCTGCGCATCGATGTGAAAATCATAAGTAAAAAAACTAGATTTTCCAACACAGGTGCATGGCACCTGAACGGACAGGTCGGGCGGGGTCGTGGCGCGACATATCGTCCGGGTGGCTGACAGATCGCAATACGGGAAACGGGAAAAGACGTTGTTTCCGGAGTGCAGGATCCGGGTTCGCGCGGTAGAGTCATGGCAGTTTTCTCCCGCCGTTTTGACCTTCCTGTGGTCTATTGTTCGTCTCCCGCCGCAAGGTGTCGCATGCGAATCCTGACGTCTGCCGTTGCGTGTGTCGCTGTCTTTCTGGTGCCCGCCGTTAATGGCCTGGCACAGTCAGTTGACTTCAATCGCGACGTGCGTCCAATTTTGTCCAATCGATGCTTGGCCTGTCATGGGCCCGACTCTGCTCATCGGGAAGCCGGTCTGCGGCTGGATGAAGCTGCCTCAGCCACCGCAAAACTGGAATCAGGAAAGATGGCTGTTGTCGCCGGACAGCCGGAGGCCAGTGAGCTGATGAACCGCATCACCAGCACCGATGATGATGCGCGGATGCCCCCAGCTCATTTTGGAAAACCACTCTCGGACAAAGAAGTTGGTGTCCTCCGAAGATGGATTGCGGAAGGTGCTCCTTTTGCCAAACACTGGTCTTATGTTCCAGCGGTGCGTCCGGAAGTTCCGCCCGCGGATGCTCAGTTTTCCGCCTGGCCTGCCAATGCAATTGATAATTTCGTTCTTAGCCACATGATTGAGCATCAGCTGGCTCCATCACCGCAGGCGGATGCCAGAACCCTCGTTCGTCGTGCCTTTCTGGATCTGATCGGCGTTCCACCCACAATTGAAGAAGCCGATTCATGGACTCTGAAACTTTCTCAGGGCCCAGCTCCAAACGCCGTGGATGACGCCGCCTGGGGCGAACTCGTTGACCATCTTCTCGCGCGTCCGGAGTTTGGAGAACATTGGGCTCGCAAGTGGCTGGATCTCGCTCGATACGCAGACTCCTCTGGGTATGCCGACGACCCGGCTCGCGTCATGTGGCCGTGGCGAGACTGGGTGATCCGATCGATCAACAGCGGCATGCCGTTCGATCAGTTTACGATTGAACAGATCGCCGGCGACATGCTTCCGAATCCGACGGAAGATCAGATTATCGCCACCGGATTTCATCGCAACACCATGACGAACAACGAAGGAGGAACTCAGGACGAAGAATTCCGAAACGTTGCGGTGGTGGATCGAGTCAACACGACCATGGCCGTCTGGATGGGAACGACGTTCAACTGTGCTCAATGCCATACTCACAAGTACGATCCGATTTCGCAGGATGAGTACTTCCAGGTCTTCGCCATTCTAAACAATACCGAAGACGCCGATCGAGGCGACGATTCTCCCAAACTGACACTGTTTACTCCGGAACAGCGTGCTCGCAAGACCACGATCGAAGCACGGTTGGGCGAAATCGGTACGCTGTTCGCCACTTCAACTCCGGAACTGGACAAGTCACAGTCGGAGTGGGAAAAGCGGCTGATGTTCAAGCCGTCATGGAGATCGCTGAGCCCCCGAAGCGTCCGGCTTGCCAAAGCCGGCGAAGCATCTGTCTCTCCGGACGCAACGATTGTTGTTCCGGAGCCTGCTGAGACGAACGAATACACACTGGAGTTTCCTGCCGAGTCATGGGCGGCACTGACGACCAACTCTGCTGGTTCCCATGCATCAGCAATTCGGCTGGAGACTGTTCCTGACGCATCAATGCCAGGCGGAGGCGCAGGATTTGGCGGTGGGAATTTTGTCATCACCGAATTGAAGGCTCAGTGGATTCCTGAAGGCGCGTCGACACCGGCCGCTCGTTATGTCCGCATCACGATTCCAGGCGAGGGAAGGATCCTCTCGCTGGCGGAAGTGCAGGTCTTTTCCGGCGGAAACAACATCGCGACAACCGGTGCTGCCACCCAGAGCAGTACCGATTTCGGTGGACCAGCTGAGTATGCCATCGATGGAAACACGGATGGCAACTACGAACGCAAGTCGGTAACTCACACAGCGATCTCCGACAATCCGTGGTGGGAGCTGGACCTGAAGGAATCAAAGCCGCTCGAACGGATCACCGTCTGGAATCGACTTGGCAACGGCATTCATACACGCTTGTCAAACTTCCAGATCCAGTTGCTGGATGCAGACCGGAAGGAAGTCTGGTCACAGACGATCGCAGATGCTCCGAATCCTTCTGCCGAGTATTCGCCCAGCAGCATCCGCGACCTGAAGTTCAGCACTGCGGTGGCTTCGTTCAATCAGGATGGATTTTCGGCGAACGAAGTCATTGACGGAAAATCCGGGGCGGAAAATGGATGGGCCGTCGGTGGCCGAGTCAACACGCCTCAGAGCCTGATTCTGATCCCCGCTGAGCCTCTGCCATCAACTCCTGGTGCGACGATCAGAATCGTGATCGAACAGAATGCACCGTATGTCAATCATGTGCTCGGGCGATTCCGCCTCAGCGTGACGGATCACCCGGCCGCGATTGAACGTGCCAAAGTTCCCGGCGACATTCTTGCTCTGGCCGACAAGCTCGCTGCCGAAAGAACAGCCGAAGAGGCAAAGCAGGTTTCGGAATGGTATCGCCGTTTCGCCGCTTCTGAACTGGACAGCGTGAGAACGGAAGCCGAACAACTGAAGGATGAACTTGCCAAAATGAAGCCAGATGCGTCTGTGCTGGTGATGAAAGAACTCCAGGGTGATGCACGACGCAAAACGCTCTTTCAGTTCCGTGGCAACTACCTGGACAAGGGCCATGAAGTTCACGAAGGTATTCCTGCGGTGTTCACTTCAACGCCGCAGAGCGGTCCGATCAATCGTCTGGACTTTGCGAAGTGGCTCGTAAGCGACACGAACCCGCTGACTCCTCGAGTCATCGCGAATCGCCAGTGGGAAGAGATTTTTGGACGTGGCATCGTCGCCACCAGTGAGGAGTTTGGTTCACAGGGCGAACTGCCGACTCATCCGGATCTGCTGGACTGGCTGGCTCGCGAACTGGTCGAATCCGGCTGGAATACAAAGCACCTTCTGAAGCTGATCGTGACAAGCCGCACATATCGACAGTCCTCAAAGGTGACTCCGGAAATTGCTTCAGCGGATCCGGACAATCGCTGGCTGGCACGCGGGCCTCGTGTCCGTCTCAGCTCCGAAATGGTACGCGATCAGGCACTGGCTGCTGCGGGATTGCTCAGCAGAAAGATGTTTGGTCCTCCGGTGAAGCCACCGCAGCCAAGTCTTGGCCTGTCGGCCGCATTCGGAAGTTCGACGGACTGGCAGACCAGCATGGGCGAAGATCGCTATCGACGTGCCATCTACACGACATGGCGTCGAAGTAACCCCTATCCATCCATGGCCACGTTTGATGCTCCGAACCGTGAAGTTTGTACTCTGCGCCGTAATCGCACGAACACACCACTTCAGGCTTTGGTCACACTCAACGACCCGGTCTATGTCGAAGCCGCTCAGGCTCTCGGTCGAAGAATGCTGCAGCTCGCAGGCAGCATTGAGGAACAGATTGTCTTTGGCGTTCGCTGCTGCCTGCAGCGCGATCCCACGGCTTTCGAAAAGGAGCAGCTCCTCGCGCTGTATCACGACAGCCGCAGCGACTTCGAAAAGTCAGCCGATGCCGCGATGAAGATGGCCACAGATCCGCTCGGGAACCTGCCCGACGGTATCAAGGCGGAAGATGCTGCCGCCATGACCATTGTCGCAAGCGTCATGCTGAACCTGGACGAAATGCTGCTGAAGCGGTGATTACGCGGCAGATCGCTGTGAGTCACCGGCTCGCAGCATCAGTGACTGAATGACGTCTTCCATGTGAGTACTGCGTGACCCCTTGATACAGACGACGTCACCAGGTGAAAGGACACATTCCAGCATCGAAAGCAATGTCGTCTTGTCGTGGAACGCGGAGATACGATTGAGCGGCAGTCCCGATGACAGTGCCGCCGAGGCGAACTCATCAGCAAATGTGCCGCAGAACAGGGTGTGGTGAATTCCGGATTCTGCAAGTGACCGTGCGACGTCGCTGTGCAGTGCCGCCGCGGATTCACCAAGTTCCAGCATGTCGCCAAGCACAAGGATACGACGACGGTTCTTCCAGCTTCGAAGAGATTCCATCGTGGCCAGAACACTGGCCGGGCTGGAATTGTAGGATTCATCGATCACGACCCACGGCGTTGTCATGCGAATCTGACCGCGGCCTGGATTCGGGCGAAACTGCATGAGACCGTCAACCATCTGCTGCACAGACATACCGACGGTACTTCCAACAGCGATGGCCGCCGCCGCGCTCGAGACCAGATGCCGTGGCCCCTGGAAGCGATAGTGGTTGCCAAAACAGCGAAACTCCGTTTGGCCATCCTCGCAAACCACTTCTTCCGCGCGAAAATCCGCGTCGGACAGGGTTCCAAACGAAACCACCCTCCCGCGTGCAGCGGCGTCCATCGATCGGATCAGAGGATCGTCAGCGTTCAAAAAGACAGTGCCGTGTTCGTCGACCGATTCAACCAGTTCCTGCTTCGTCCGTCGAACCTGCTCCAGCGATCCAAACGTCTCAAGATGACAAGGGGCAACTCGAGTCATCACGGCCATTTCGGGCCGAGCCATGTCGCATAGAAAGCGAATGTCCCCCTTTTTCCCGGCGGCAAGTTCGAGCGATGCAAATTCATGTTCATCGCCCAGCTGGCACAGCGTCAGTGGAAGTCCGATTTCGTTGTTGAAATTCTGTGGGCTTTGAATTCCACAGAAACCGGCTGACAGAACCGACGCAATCATCTGACGAGTCGTTGTCTTGCCGACACTTCCGGTCACGCCGATCATCAGTGCAGTGGACTGTTGACGATTCCAGAGGGCCAGCCTCTGAAGTGCCTGCTGCGAATCAGTGACCAGCAGGATTCGGGAAGCCAGCGGGGCTCTTCGCGCCAGTTCGCCCGTCTCTTCGGCATACGGAACCAGTCCGGGCGGCTGACACGAGACGACGCAGACTGCTCCAGCATTCAGCGCGTCGGTGGCGAATCGAATGCCGTGAGTCCGGGTCCCTGGCAATGCGAAAAAGACATCACCCGGCCGGACTGCGCGCGAATCAATACTGACGCCCCGAATGATCTCTGATGAAAGAGAATCATCGACCATCGTCAGGCCGCAGAGCTTGCGAAGTTGCTGAACCGAACAGGGAAACATTCAGGATCTTGTTGTTGGGGAAAGTCGGAGATGCTGTCACTCAAAATTCGAGTCACAATGCTCTGCGACGGTCATTCTCTCACTTCACGTCATCGAACCATTGAACTTCCGGAACGCCGATCGCTGGACGGAGGCAGCAACTCTTTCAGCAGCCGGCGAGTCACTTTGCGGTCGTCGAAACTGATGCTTCGATTTCCGATTTGCTGAGTACTCTCGTGACCACGTCCGGTGATCAGCACAATGTCGCCGGCTCCGGCCTGCTTCAGTGCCGTACGGATTCCTTCCTCACGGTCAATGATGCGATGAACAAATTCGTGCTCGGAAAATCCTCGACAAATGTCATCGATGATCGCGGCAGGGGCTTCCGACCTTGGATTGTCTGATGTAACCACGACGACGTCAGCCGCGGATGCCGCCTGGGCCATGAGCGGTCGCTTCTCGCGATCTCGATCCCCGCCGGCCCCGAAAGCCACGATGACTCGCCCCTGAGACAGCGTCCGTGCGGTGGCAATCACCTGAGTCAGCCCGTCCGGCGTGTGAGCGTAATCCACAAGCACCAGAAAGTTCTGGCCAAGATCAATGGACTCCATGCGCCCGGGGATACAGGAGATTTTCTGAAGCCCGTTGCGAATACGATCGATGCTGACTCCCAGCTGGTTCGCCAGCGCTGCAGCCGTCAGAAGGTTCAAGGCGTTGTGCCGACCAACCAGCGCTGTTCGAAATGCGATCTCGGAATCTCTCAGGCGAAGAGTCACGTCCTGGCCCGATGCCGTCGATGAACTCACGGAAACTCGATAATCACTGGCCTCGTGAAAACCAAACGTCAGCAACGGACGATCCGGCAGCAGCGTTCGAACTTCACGCACTCCGGCATCATCTATTCCCAGCAGTAACGGACGACCAGGAGCCAGCAGATCACTGATCATCGCCTTGGCTTTGACGTAGTTCTCGAAGCTGCCGTGATAGTCGAAGTGATCGCGTGTCACATTGGTGATTGCTGCGGTTTCCAGTCGAAACGCCGAGCAGCGTTCCTGAACCAGAGCATGGCTGCTGACTTCCATGACGCAGTGAGTCGTCCCGATGGTGACCATCTGCCGAAACAGCCGCGCGAGATCCGGAGCGTCGGGAGTTGTCAGCGTCGCCGGATGTGTGCTTCTTCCATCGCAATATTGAATGGTGCCGATCAGACCGGAGCGATGCCCGCACTCCTGCAGAATCGTTCGCAACAACCATGCAACGGTGGTCTTCCCGTTGGTTCCGGTGACGCCCGCCAGAGTCAGACTCTTCTGCGGGAAATCAAACTGAGCCATCGCGATCCACGCCCAGGCCTGGCGGGAATTTCGAACGATGCACTGTGGCACAGCGATGCGAGGATTCGGGCGTTCAACAACGACTCCCGCCGCACCGGCAGCCACGGCCGCTTCAATAAAGTCGTGGCCGTCAGATTGGATTCCTCGAAGAGCAACAAAGATGTCGCCTCGGGAGACCTGTCGACTGTCGCAGCAGAATCGAGACCCCTGAACATCCCCGGCGCTGACAAAGCTGACCGGGCAGGGACTGTCTCGCAGACTGATCAAACTCACATCCATGTGAGACCAGAGTTCCAAAGGGTGCAAAACGACTCTGAATCCATTCATCGTCGATTTGACACAGAACCATCACTCCGAGATTCTGAGGGACTGGGGAAATTGGGTCAATCGGAGTTTCGGCCCTCTTCACGCGGCTGGAATGACCGAATTCAGTACCTGAGTGAGTCTTTTTATTCGTCGAACACGCACCCGTACAGGCAGTGCCAGCGCAGGGAGATGGGCGATGCGTCGATTGCGATACAACGTGGCGATGACTCTTGACGGGTTTATCACGACCTCTGAGGGTGCCTATGACTGGATTGTCGACGATTCGACGATTGACATGGCCGGGCTCTTTTCGGAATTCGATACGTTCGTCATGGGACGCGGTACGTATGAGATCATGCTGGCTCAGGGCGACCAGAATCCTTTGAAGGGAAGCCGTGTGTTTGTCGTTTCGAGCACGCTTTCTCAAGCCGACCATCCGGATGTACAGATTCTGGGACGCGACTTTGTGTCACGCATTGCAGCCATGAAGTCAGAACCAGGAAAGGATATTTGGCTGTTTGGAGGCGGTCAGCTTTTCCGCACGCTCCTGGACGAAGGACTGGTCGATTCCATTGAGTTGGCCGTGATGCCCGTTCTGATTGGCTCCGGAATCCCCGTGATTCCGCCCGGTCGCCACGCCCGGCTGCAGTTCGTCAAATGTGTTTCGTATCCCAGCGGCATTCAGATTCTGACTTACACCAGCAGCCCGCGTATTCCACTGTAGCCGGTCAATCCATCGCCGGACGCTATTCAAGCGGCAAGCCACGAGGCTTGTGCCTTCTTTCGCTGGGAATCACTCGCAGCCAGGACGCGGGCATTCCCCATGTCACTCAGAGCATTCACGCAGCAGATTCGAGCCATAGAATGACTCGCGCGAGGGTCTTCTGTCTGGCGATCTGCCGTCGTTTCCTGGTACACTTTCCGGGGTCAATTCTCGGTGGCGGGACATTCCGACCGCGAGCCGACGGATGCACTGGTTTTCAGGGAGACGCTCATGTCATCAGGCACACTGCCGCAGATTCCGGGACTGCACAGCCTTCTTGGCCGTTGTCAATCGCTGGTTCGCGTTCATACGTGCGTTCGAGGGCTTGCTGAAACTCTGTGCATCGCGATCGCCTGGATCCTGCTGTGTGGTCTTGCAGACTACGTCGTCGTGCTGCCCGGAGGAGTGCGAGCAACCTGTCTCGCGATCGGCGCATGTGTCACTCTCGTCGTGTGCTGGCGAAGATTTCTGCGACCGCTGATGTTCTCCGCATCAACTGCGGAACTTGGTGCCGCCGTGGACCTGCGCTTTCCTGAGCTGCAGGAATCGATCGCAACTCTCATCTCGATGGAACGCCCGGAGGCTACGTCCTCCGAGCTCGGATCTGCTCAGATGAGGAAACGCATCTATCAGCACGTCGAAATGCAGGTCGGTGCCATTCGACCCGGCGAGGTGGTTCCGGCCAAAACCACATGGCAGCGGTTCCTGCTTCTGGCCATCGCTGTGCTTGCATTGGCAATCCCATTTGGTGTCTGGCCCTCCAGTGCAAAATTGCTCCTGCAGCGATTGTTGATGCCGTTCGCCAATCTGGCCGCTGCGACAAACTTGTACTTCGATGTTCCAGATGGTGATCGAGTCGTAGCGACGGGCACCGATGTTTCCTTTGTCGCAATTCCTCAATGGCGCAACGGTGCCACAGGTGAGATCCCGAGCAACGTCCGGGTGGAAATGAAAACTGCAGACGGTCGCCTCGAAGAGTTGGCGATGTCCTGGGATGAATCGCAGCGAGAATTCACCGCCAGCCTGGTCGATGCTCGCCAGACGCTTCAATACCGAGTCTTCGGCGGGGGTGCATCGACGCAGTGGTTCACAATGACCGTGGCCGATGCTCCCCGAATTGTTGCCGCCAAGCTTCAGGAAAATCCGCCGAGCTATACAGGACGTCCCGTTCGAACAATTGACGGCGTCGTCGGTGACATTCATGTCTTCGAGCGAAGTGATCTCCAAATCCAGCTGACATTCAACAAGCCCGTTCAGACCGCGAACCTCGTTTGGGCCGATTGGACTCCGATTGCCGTGACCGAGCCGACTCCGCCAGTGCAGGAAGAAGGCACCGCAGAAGCAAAGTCCGATCTGCTTCCTGAAGAAATCGCGGCGCAGGCAGCTGGCGAAAAAATGGAGGGCAGCAAGACAAAGGTGAACGAAGCGCCTGTGGAACCCGTCGTCACTATGGCCGCTGATCGCATGTCAGCAGTGCTGAACTTTGCGGCGGTCGGTTCCGGACCTTTTGAATTCCGGATCGCTGATGAGCTTGGATTGAAGAATACAGAAACGACTCCGCGAAGGCTCGTGGCGACGTCTGATACTCCGCCAGTTCTGATCGTCAAGGGAATCGCAGATGGTCTGGACGTTCGACCGGACGATACGGTTCCATTGAACTGCACCGTGACCGACGATATCGGAGTTGGATCGCTGGAACTGCATTTTCGAAAGAACGAAGAAGCCGTTCGCATTGAAGTGGCTCAGCTCGCCGACCGTGGAGCATTGTCCATTCAGCACGAGTTTCTTTTCAAGCTCACCTCACTGAATGTCAAAGCCGGCGACCGTGTGGAAGTGCGAGTCAAGGCGTCGGATGAACGTCCCGTCCCCGGCCCCCAGTCGGTCTGGAAAGGCCCCTGGACCCTAAACATTTCGGACAACGCCGAAGCGCTGGGTCAGAAGGCACTTCGAGAAGCCGATCAGCAGCTTGTCGAAGCACTCCGCGCGATGGAACAGAAGCTTCAGGAGGACGCGCAGCAGGCGAATTCGATCAAGGATGAGGCATGGCGAAACTGGAACGCCGAAGCGAAAGACAAGACTCGCAGCCTGAGCGAAAAAGAACAAACTCAGGGCAACGAACTCCAAAAACTCGCGGAACAGGTTGCACAACACCCACTGATGCAAAAGCAGGCAGATAAGCTTGCAGAGCTGTCACAACAAGTTCGCCAGGAGTTGCCAAAGCAGCTTGAGGAAGCAGTCACTTCAACTGACAAAGAACCAGCGGCGAAGAATCTGCAGGAAACCGTGAACGACCTCAATCGAATCCGCGATGAACTTCATCGCGCCACCGATGAAATCGAGAAAGCAGCTTCGCTCGAGCAGGAACTTGCGGAACTGAATCGCCTGGCATTGGATGCCGAGAAGCTGGCAGAGGAATCAGATCAGCACCAGCAGAAGAAGGCTCAAAATCAGCCGGCCGAAGGACAGAGCCGTGAGGAGTTTGATCAGGAACTTCAGAACGAGCGACAGCAGTTACAACAGGAACAACAATCGCTCAGCCAGGATCTGAACAGCCTGCTGCAACGAAAGCAGGAACTGCTGCAGGCGGCGAGAGAAGCTCAAATGGACAAGGCCGCCGAGATCACCGAGCAGATGCAGCAGCTTGCTCGGCAGCAGCAGCAACTGGCAGAGGGCGTCAATGAAGAGGCTCGTGACGCTGCCCAGGATGCCCAGGAAATTGCGAACCAGCTTCAGCAGGCTCGCAATGAGGCGGATCAGCTGAACCGCCGAATGGAGCAGCAGGCGCCGGACGTTCCGCGCACCGAGATTCCTCCTTTGGACGAAGCCATCCGCGATCTGCGACAGGGCAATCTCTCCAAACCTGAGGAGCAGATTTCAAATTCCGCAGATCAGCTGGAAAAGGCTTCCGAAGAACTCAGGAAGCCAGCACCGGAACCGACTACTCCTGCTCCCGCCGACGAGGCTGCGAAAGCTGCCGCTCAGAAGGAGCAGGAACAGAAGAACGCCCAGCGGGCGGAGCTGCAGAAGAAGTCTGCAGAGCTGGCGGACCGCATGAAGGGGCTGGAAGATCAACTCGAAAAAGCCAAAGAGCAGCGAGGCGTTCCTTCGGCTGACGAACCGAAGGATGCGGCCGCGTCAGATACTGAGCAGAATTCTGAAGGCCAGCAGAATTCGGGCGAACAGAATTCAGGTGAATCGAACAAGCCGGAACAGAATCAGAACGGGCAAAACGCTCAGCCGGAAAGCAGCGAGCAGCCAGCTCAGCAGGGCAATCAACAGCCGGAAAATGGTGCACAGCCTGAGGCCGGACAAGAGCAGACATCACAACAGAAGCCCTCACCCGCTGATGATGCGGCAAAGGCCGCGAGTGATCTGATGAATCAGCTGGAGAAACTGACAGAAGCCGCCAAAGAACAGGCGGACAATCTGAAGCAGGATGCGGGCACACCCAACAACGTTCGTCACCACGCAGAACAATCCGCTCAGCGCGCTGAAGAAGCCCTTCGAAACGCTAATGCTGGACAGTTCCAGCGAACAGCGGAGCGTATGCGAAACGCAGCTGGCGAAGCGTCTCAGGCAGCTGATCAGTTGAACCAGGAAAGCCAGCAAGACCGCAAAGCTCAGCTTCAGCAGCAGCGCGACAATCTCAATCGACTGGCTGATGCATTCAATCGCCTTCAGCAGGATGATGCCGCCCAACTGGCTGCTCAGCGAAGCGGACAACAACAGGTCGCTCAGGAAGCCGCCCAGACACCAGAGTCACTTCGCGAGCTGTCCGAAAGCCTCAACAACCCTGCGTTGGGAATGCAGCATCTTGCTCGCCCTGCACAGGAAGCCGCCGAGGCTGCTCAGCAGGCCGCGCAAAGCGGCCAGCAGGCAGGCCAGCAGCTTCAGCAGGGACAAATGCAGCAGGCCGGACAGAATGCTCAGGAAGCCGCCGGCCAGTTAAATCGTGCCGCCCAGCTTGCTCAGCAGGCCTCCCAGGGACATCGAGATCCAAACAACATCGTTCCAACCGAAGTGGGCGAGAGCGTTGCTGACGCGATGCAAAGTCTTCAGCGGGCGTCAGAGATGATGAACCAGGAAGCCAGCCAGCCTTCACCGAACTCCGAACAGGCGCCAGAAGGCAGTGGACAGCAAGGACAGCAAGGACAGCAAGGACAGCAGGGACAGCAGGGACAGAACGGTGGTCCTCAAGAGGGTCAGGGAAGTCAGTCTGGTCAGC
>CAZIGZ010000052.1:0-37281 GCA_964538835.1 uncultured Chitinophaga sp.
CCAGGCTTTTCGCAGCCTTCCACGCCCTTCATCGCCTTCTGGCGCCAAGACATCCCCCACACGCCCTTATGTATCTGGCCACCATGATCAATAGCCAGAACACTTACGAATTCCAGACAGACCAGCACTCTCGTGCCAGCCCCTCTGGGCTCGGAAACGTTTACAGATGCCACTTAGACTTCATTCGATTGTCAAAGATCATTCGCACTTGAGCGGTCAGGCTCAAAATTGCGAGCGGGGGAGTGTAACGGGCCGGTGAGGCCTCGTCAACACCTTGGTTCAGAAATTTTTAAGTTTCCTGAACCAACCCAAATTTGGCTTTCGCCAGTGGAGACGATCGGGATCGAACCGACAACCTCTGCCTTGCAAGGGCAGCGCTCTCCCAGTTGAGCTACGTCCCCTTCGTTCTGCAACTTCGACAAAACTCTTCACAGAATTCAGTCGAGGTGGGCGTACGTGGACTCGAACCACGGACCTCAGCTTTATCAGAGCTGCGCTCTAACCATCTGAGCTATACGCCCCGAAGGTGATGTCCATTTCGGGGGCGGACATTTTGGCAATGAATCTCACCAATGTCCAGCCATCCTGTCGACAGTTCGCCATTTCGCGAACGTTTTCAACAGCTGGCAGCCCCGGGTTGAGTTGACACCGACTGGTTCCAGTCGGTTCGCTTCCCTCTGAGCAGATCGCTCCACTCAGAGAGTCTCCACCATGCCGAGACTCTGGCTTCTGCGTCGTAACCTGTGCGTAGACTTGAACTTACGCACACATTTCGTTTCAGTCAGAAGTCCGTTTTCGCGGCCCCCTATGGATCGGTTGTTTCTTTTGAGGCCTTGAGTCCCTTTTCCGATTTCTTTTGTTTCTGCGTCATTCCCATTCGTCGCAATCGGCGGTGGCTCGATCATCCCAAGGCCCTCCGTTACTGTCCGGATCTTCCCGTCGGATGTCTTCCGCTTCCGGATATTGCCCATGCTGGTACCGCTTCGCCATCGACCTCACTCTCTTGCACCGCGACTGATCGCCTTCACAGGCCAATTCATTCGAGCGGCCCTGCTGTTCCTGCTTATCGTGCTTATCGTTTCGCCAGATGTCGGCGCGATTGAGCCAGACAAGAATGGCCTTGCCAGTAATGCCCGTCCCAATATCGTGATGATCGCTATCGACGACCAAAATGACTGGATCGGCTGCCTCGATGGACATCCTCAGGCAGCAACGCCAAACATCGATCGCCTTGCGGCAAAAGGCGTTGTTTTCCTGAATGCGCATTGTCAGTCGCCCCTCTGCAATCCATCACGGACAAGCCTGCTCACGGGTCGTCGTCCCTCCGCGACCGGCGTCTATGGATTGTCTCCATCGCTTCGACAGGTCGATGTGCTCAAGAACTCGACGACGCTTCCTCAGTTCTTTCGTCAGCATGGGTACCAAACGCTCATGGCTGGCAAGATCTATCATGGTGCCTATGGCCGAAAGAAAGACGACGCCGAGTTTGATGTCGTGGGACCTGGGTCGGAGATTGGTCCACGACCACCAATGCCTCTCGTCAAAACCCCGTCCGGCCACCCTCTCGTGGATTGGGGCACGTTTCCTCATCGTGATGAAGACAAAGGTGATTACAAACTGGCGTCATGGACAATCAATCAACTGCAGGCGAAACATGACAAGCCGTTCTTCCTTTGCACCGGATTCTTTCTTCCCCATGTGCCCTGCTACGTGACTCCGTCGTGGTACGACCGCTTTCCGGAAGATACTCTGTCCCTGCCGCCGGTGCTTGAGAACGACCGAGCCGACACGCCTCGCTTCAGCTGGTACCTGCACTGGAAATTGCCCGAGCCTCGACTTCGCTTTCTGAAGGAGTCGGGTCAGTGGAAGAACCTTGTCCGCAGCTACCTGGCCAGTACCGCCTTCGTGGATGCTCAAGTTGGTCGAATCCTTGATGCCCTGAACAACAGCGAGTACGCAGACAACACAATCGTTGTGCTCTGGTCCGATCATGGCTGGCATCTGGGCGAGAAGGACATCACAGGAAAGAATACGCTCTGGGAACGATCAACGCGTGTTCCGCTGATCTTTGCAGGGCCGGGGATCACGAAAGGTGGCCGCTGTCTGGAACCCGCCGAGCTGCTCGACATTTATCCGACTCTCGCAGAACTGTGCCAGTTGCCGGCACCAGAAACACAAGATGGCCACAGTCTCATGCCGCAACTAAAAGATCCCACAACGCCGCGCCCGTGGCCGGCGATCACCACACACAACCACGACAATCATGGCGTTCGCACCAGAGACTGGCGATACATTCGATATGCGGACGGCTCTGAAGAGCTCTATGACATGAAGGCTGATCCAAACGAATGGACCAACCTGGCTTCGCATCCGGATCACAAGGCTATTCTGGAACAGCATCGGCAGATGCTTCCGGCTTCCAGCGTTCAACCGGCTCCTGGCAGCAAGGACCGCATCCTGCTCTATGATGCAAAGACCGGGCAAGTCAACTGGGAAGGCGAAGACATCTCGCCCGGTGCTCCAGTTCCGGAACTTGAAGACTGATCGGCGGACATCGCATGAAGATTCATCGCCTGACCGCTTTTCATGTTCCGATCCGCCTGAAGAATCCGGTGCGTCACGCGTCCCATGAACGCTCGTCGAACGATACGCTCATCGTACGGTGCGTCATGAGTGACGGCAGCACCGGCTGGGGAGAAGGACTTCCTCGAACCTATGTGACGGGTGAATCCATCGACACGGCCTGGGAACTTCTCCAGCGGTCGTCACTCGATGACCTGCGTGACCAGACATTTGCGTCGGCCTGCGATGTGGCCAGGCATCTTCATGAATCTTCACTGCTGGCAACAACAACGCTCACGCAAAATCCTGTGGCCCTTGCCGGCTTAACGAATTCCACGACTCTGCGTGAGTGTTTTGGGAACAGCGTTCGATGCGCCATGGAACTGGCCATTCTGGACGCCGCCTGTCGCAGTGAAAACCTCTCGTTTGGTGACCTGATCGCTCAGATTGTTCAGGCATCTCCGTGGCGGTTTTCGGTCTCCGCAAGCGGACCGGCAGACTCAATCCTGGAATCCAGGCCCGAGGTCTTCTACAGCGGCGCGGTGACGTCTATGTCGCCTCGAAAACAATGGCTTTCTGCCCTGAAAATGCGGCTTTTCGCGTTTCGTCATGTGAAGGTCAAAGTCGGTGCCGCCGGTCTTTCCGATCGAGATATTCTGCGGCGCGTTCGAAGAGTCGTTGGTCGCTCTGTCGACCTGAGGCTCGATGCCAACGAAGCATGGCACTGCGAAGAAGTCCGCTCAAAGATGGAGCCTCTGCTTCCCTTTGGCCCGACCAGTCTGGAACAACCGGTGCCTCACGCAGAAATCTCCGGACTGGCTCAGGTTCGCCGTGAGGTCTCTGTTCCCATCATGCTCGATGAATCCCTGTGCTGTCTCGAAGATGCTCAGCGATCTATCAAGGGCGGCTGGTGCGATCTGTTCAACATCCGTTTGTCCAAATGCGGCGGTCTCGTGAGATCTCTGGAGCTGGCCGCCTTCGCCCGACAGCATTCACTCGGTTATCAGCTCGGCTGTCAGGTCGGAGAAACCGGAATCCTCTCCGCGGCGGGTCGTCATTTTGCGTGCAACGTTGGCAACATTCGTTACCTCGAAGGCAGCTTCGACCGCTTCCTCGTGAAGGATGCTCTCACCGAACAGGACCTGACGTTTCGCTACGGCGGCCGCGGAACTCGATTGACAGGCCTCGGCCTTGGTGTGGACGTGAATGAATGCCGAATCCGCGAGATCGCTCTGCGCACTCACGACCTGATCAGTCCGGATCGGCCCGAGACGCGATGATTGCCCGAAGGCTTGTAGAAGAACTCGTTCGCCGGAACTACGGCATCGTGCTCACCTGCTCCGCCACAGCTTCGACAGCCTGCGTCACATGTTCCGGCTTGCCGAATCCGATGATGGCACCAGTGACAGCCGGGTGAGCCAGCACAAAACGAATGGCCCTCGCGACCTGATTTCCGGCGGCTTCAGTCACACCACAATCATGGCCAGCAAGTCGACGAGCTGCCTCGGCATCACGCTCGTAAAGGTCCAGCGGAAAGTAGGGAGTGCGCAGCGTATGAGCACTCGGCGGTTGTCCGAGTATCGCACCGCCGGCATAGACTCGAATGGCAAAGACACCCAGCCCAGGCGGCCGACAATCTTCGAAGATGTTGCCGTAGTTCGTTTCCCGAAACGGCTCCTCCACCTCCATGCCGGCACTGGGGTTGATGATGTTGTAAGGACATTGAATCGTGTCGAAGCGGTTCGATCGGATGACGGTTCTCATCGTCTCTGCGTGGCCAGTTGCCGTCAGTCCGATGAATCGGCACAACCCCTGATCGCGCACGTAGTCGAGCGCATCAGCGATCCCGTTCTTTCGAAGGACATCGTCGCCTGAAACAGATGACGATTCGTCTGCTCGCTCCTTCGTCAGCCCGTTATGAAGCTGCAGCAAGGTCACATGAGAACGCTGAAGCCGGCGAAGACTCTCTTCCACGCTTCGAAGCACATGAGATCGAATGTCGCCAGCGAGCTGCTCTTCCGTCAGACGCACTTTGGTCGCAATGTGCATTTCATTCGGCACACAAGATGCCGCCAGGGCGACGCCCAGATTCTCCTCCGAACGTCCGTTGCCGTATCCTGCCGCCGTATCAATCCAGTTGATGCCCGCAGCGATGACGGCTTCCAAAACGGCGCTCTGAGCATCTCTGTCATCGCCTGTCATCAGACCGGAGACCGGCCCAGCGCCAAAGGCCAGACGGGAGACAGCCAGTCCCAGTCGTTCACTTCGATGCATCGGGACTCGCTTCATTCCATCACCCGCGCTGCCTGCTGACAGATTCCGTCGCTGAATTCTCTGTGTCGGACTGAACCCCCTGGCCATTGGCGGGTGCGAACCAGATGATGACCATTCCCACGACGTAGATCATCCCGCTCCAGAAACCGATGCGGCCATAGTCACCAGCAAACTGATCCATCCTCAGTCCAACGTAGAGCACCACCCCCGCAGCGATAATCCGGCCGGAATTGAACGAGATTCCACTGCCGGCTGCTCGCACAGACGTTGGAAACAATTCGGGCAGAAACAGCGGCAGCCACCCAAAATAGGTGACTCCAAACAGCCCCAGAAGAAACGTCGCTGTGCCGAACCACGGTTGTCCCGGCGACAGTGCGCCGAACAGAATTGTACTGGCACCAAAGGTCGCAAGGCTGATCAGAAAATAGGTCAGGCGTCGACCGACAATGCTTGCGATCACACCTCCCAGCAGACTGCCAACGATGGCTCCGCTGGAACGAGTAATCTGCGCGAGAGCCTTTTGCTTGGGTCCCTGTTTCGGCTTCTGTGGCTTTCCTGCGGATGATCCTTCCTGCTTGCTCACAGACGATGAACCTTCGTCCTTCTTCGCTTCACGAGCCGCCACCTGGTCAGTCCACGGCACAACCCAGTTTGCATTCGCTGCGGTGCCGACAACGGGGACAGCTCCCAGTGCAATTCCCAGCAGTGTGCGCTGGAGTAGCGGTCGTTGAAAGAGCGGACGAATTCCGGAGGAGCCCTGCGCGAGCACTGCCCTCCCCCGAACTTGCTGACGCTCGTTCGACCCCTCCCAGACGGGGTCTGGGAGGGGAGCGATGGCGGTGTTGGCGGCGGCATGAACAGGCTGCGGCGATCGCGAGGCCAGCCATTTGGTGGATTCCGGAACAGACCACACGATCCAAACACCGATGACAGCCGGAGAAGCTCCGACCAGCAGGACCCATCGCCAGCTGTCGTCGCGAATTTCAAAGCACAGCCCGATCAGTCCAAGCAGCACGAATCCGAAGTTGGCCGCAGTCCCCATGACTCCGGCCATCAGTGGCTTCGAGGCTGCAGGCCATGCTTCGGAAACCAGAGCCACGGCATTCGGCCACGTGCCTCCAAATCCCAGGCAGGCCAGAAATCGCACGGTCCACATCAGCCTCGCATCGGTCACAAACCATGCGGCCAGGGTCAGCAGGGAATAACACAGAACGCTCCACGCCAGTGCTCGAGTTCTTCCATGCCGATCGCCCAGTGCTCCGAAGAGCCATCCACCGGCCGCGGCTCCCAGCATGAAGGCCGCCTGATTGAAGGCGAACCACTGAGTCACCACATTCTCAGGCGTCGTCGGCCCAAGAAGCTCCAGCATCATCTGACGATGAATCAGAATGAAGAGCGAATTTTCCAGCCCGGCAAACATCCACGCCAGAAACCCCGCCACCAGAATGCGAACGCGATAGACATTCGCTCCTTCGGATACCACAGCCGTGCTCATCCGCTACCCCTGATTCAAGGCGACGATCTCCGCCATCCCACCAGCCAGAGACCGTAGCCCCTTGTCACGACCACGGTCAAGTGGCGTGGCATCGATGACGATTCGGATTTCGAAATCGTCACCCAAAACGGAATCTCGCAACCCGGCGGCTGAAAACATGAGGGTCTGCTGCTTTTTGGATTTCGAGCGATAGAATCCGCGAGCATCGTTTCGGCTGACTTGCTCCAAGATCCGCAGCCTGCAGCGGACACAACGGTTGCCTGTGAGGTCCGTTCGAACGACTCTCGATCCGCCCTATGGGATCTTCCCACCTTCTACAGCCTCATCGAATAACGACATGGCTCCAAGAATCTCCGCATTTCCAAAGTGTTACCTCGACGACATCGCCGGCAAACGAACGATGACGGTGTTCGAGTGGATTGAAATGGCAAAACAGCTCGATGCCGATGGGCTCGAAATGTACGAGGGGTTCTTCACGAGCCTTGATCCGGACTACCTGGATCAGGTTGGTAAGGCCATCTCCGATGCAGGCTTCCTGATGCCGATGCTCTGCTGTTCGCCCGACTTCACAAATCCCGACGCGGATGCTCGCAAACGCGCGGTGGATCATGAAGCTGCGATGATCGCTGTGACTCATCGTCTGGGAGGAAAAGGTACGGTCTGCCGTGTCCTGAGCGGACAGCGTTATCCGAATGTCGATCGCAGACAGGGAATCGAATGGGTCGTGGAGTGCATTGAGCAGGTGTTGCCGGTTGCTCGCGAGTATGGCGTGATCCTCGGTCTGGAAAACCACTATAAGGATGGCTTCTGGACCTATCCGGAGTTTGCTCAGAAGCAGGACGTGTTTCTGGAACTCCTGGCCGCGATCGATGAACGTGAATACTTCGGTGTCCAGTATGACCCGTCCAACGCGATCGTGGCGGGTGATGATCCGGTTGCTCTGCTTCGCCATGTGGCGGATCGAGTCGTCAGCATGCATGCCAGCGATCGGTATCTGGCCGAAGGAGCGACACTGCAGGATCTGATGCAGAGCGACGGAACGATCGGCTATTCGGCCAATCTCCGTCACGGCGTGACCGGCAAAGGTCTGAATGACTACGACGCGATCTTCGGGATCCTGGCTCAGCACAAGTACGACGGCTGGATCAGCATTGAAGACGGGATGAACGGCATGGGAGAAATGGCGGAATCGCTCGCGTTCCTGCGCAAGATGGTGGCGAAGTATTTCGGCGGAGCACAATGATGAAACGAATCAGAACAGCCATCATCGGTTGCGGAAAGATCGGACACACGCACGCACTGGCGCTCAGCACACTTCCGGAATCCGAGCTGGTCGCGGTTTGTGACAATCAGCTCGATCGGGCTCAGGCCTTTGCAGCTCAGTATGGCGGTGCCCTCGCATTCGATTCCGTGGCGGAAATGCTGCGAGTTGCCAATGTCGAAGCGGTGACGATCTGCACGCCCCATCCGCTGCATGAAGAACCCTGCGTGCTGGCTTCCCAGGCGGGTGCCCATTCTCTGATCGAAAAGCCGATGGCGTCGTCGCTTGAAGCGTGTGATCGCATGCTCGAAGCGGCCGCAAAACACGGGACAAAGCTGGGAATTGTCAGTCAGCGCCGGTTGTTTGAACCCGTGCAGAGAATGAAAGCGGCCATCGATGCGGGCAAAATCGGCACGCCGATTCTGGGCACGTTTTCGATGTTCAGCTGGCGAGACCAGGCCTACTACCAGTCCGATCCGTGGCGAGGCAAGTGGGCGACGGAAGGCGGAGGCGTGCTTGTGAATCAGTCGCCTCATCAGCTGGACATGCTTCAATGGCTGATGGGCGAGATTGATGAAATCTCCGGATACTGGGCCAACCTGAATCATCCCTATGTCGAAGTCGAAGACACGGCAGTGGCCATGATTCGCTTCAAGTCAGGCGGGCTCGGCAACGTGATCACCAGCCTGTCTCAGAAGCCCGGCATCTACACGAAGGTCCACATTCACGGCAGCAACGGTGCCTCGGTGGGAGTTCAGACGGACACAGGCGCCACGTTCGTCGCAGGCATGAGCGGCATCTCTGCGCCGCCACTGAATGACGTCTGGACAATCCCGGGCGAAGAAGGTGCTCTCAGTGAATTCGAAGCGATGGACCGCCAGCGATTCTCCCAGATCGACGCCACGACCTATTACCACCGGCTTCAGATTCAGGACTTTCTGAAGTCCATCATCGACGGCAGACCGCCAATGGTCAGCGGCAAAGAAGGCCGCATCGTGGTCGAGATGTTCACTGCCATCTATCGCTCGAATGAGCTCCGCTGCCCTGTGCGGTTTCCGTTGATGTAGGACGGGCATTTCTGCGCATTTCTGCCCGTCGCATTTCCTCCATTCCTCGTGTGTCTCATGCCGCAAAGCTCCTGGGTGGATAGTTCCACTCAGGGCACAGCCAGCGACGATACACACCACGACTTCTTACCGCTTCGCTTCCGGTTTGCCCATCGATTCCACCATGAAGTTGTACATCAGCGTGCTGTAGTGCTGGCCGAAGATGCCGTGGCGGGCGGTTGGGTAGAACATCACTTCAAACTGCCGACCGGCGGTCTGAAGAGCATGCATCAGCTGAATCGTGTTCTCCGGATGAACGTTGTCGTCCTTCAATCCATGCAGGATCAGCAGTCGTCCCTTCAGATTAGCAGCCGCCGCGACGACTGAAGACGCTTTGTAGCCTTCCGGGTTGTCCTGAGGCGTCGACATGAACCGCTCGGTGTAAATCGTATCGTAGTGAGCCCAGTCGGTGACCGGGGCTCCGGAAATCCCGGCGCTGATCCGATCGGTGTGAGTCATCACATACGCCGTGAAGTAACCACCGTAGCTGTGTCCGTTGAGCCCGATCTTCGTCGTGTCGGCCCAGCCCTGAGCCGCCAGCCAGTCACACACGGAGACAAGGTCCTTCGTCTCTTCCACACCCAGCTTCCGATAACACAGCCACGCACTCTTCGCGCTGTAGCCGCTGGCACTGCGAGGATCAAAGGTGATTACAACGATGCCCAGATTGGCGAGCATGTGATCGGCCAGACGAGGATTCCAGGTGTCGCGAACCTGCGGCGCATGAGGACCTGCGTAGGTCTTCAGCCAGACAGGGTATTTCTTCGAAGGATCAAAGCCCGGAGGAAGCACGAGAATGCCCTTCGTCGTGCTTCCATCAGCCATCGGCAGGTCACGCATTTCCACGGTGCCGAACTGATACTTGTCGACCGGCAAACCAGGCGCCTCGGAGAGCACTCGTACTTCCTTCCCATTGCCGTCGCGCATCGTCACCTTCACCGGCTTGGTCAGACTGCTGGCGGAATCCGCAAACCATGAGCCATGAAGACTGACGGATGCCGAATGCTGGCCAGGCTCCGGAGTCAACACCTGCACGTCACTGCCTGGCTTTGACAGCGACACGCGGCAGATCGTTTCGGCAATCGGTGAATTCTTCGTGCCGGCCACGAGCACGCTGGTTTCATCTTCGCTGACGGCCAGCAGGTCGCGCGCTTCCCATTCTCCGCTCGTCAAAGCCTTCATCTGTCCGTCTTTGGCGACGTGGTAGAGATGCTTCCAGCCTGTGCGTTCACTGAAGAGCAGGAAACTGCCGTCTTTCAGAAACGTGACGTCTCCCGGGTTGTCGACCCATGCTTCTGTCTGGTCCCGCAGGACCTTGCGACTTTCTCCGGTGCTCAGATCAGCGACCAGAACATCGAGCCACGTCTGAATACGGTTCTGAGCAAACCAATAGACGGCTGAACCATCCGGAAGCCAGTTGAAGTGGGCGAGAATGAAGTCCTGAGGCTCGTAGGACGCTGTGCTGATCCAGCGAGTTGGTCCGCCACTAGCAGAGACAACGCCCAGCCGCACGATCGGATTCGTTTCACCGGCCTTTGGATAGTGTTCCGTCTCAATGGACTGCTGAACGGTCGTATGATCACTGATCTGAAACTTCGGCACGGCCGTGTCGTTGAACTGCTGATACGCAATCTGCTGTCCGTCGGGGCTCCATCGCCAGGCCAGCCAGCTGCGGTTGTAAACTTCTTCAAAGTAAACCCAGTCAGCCTTTCCATTGCGAATGCTCGGTCCGGCATCATGAGTCAGCTGCCGAAGTTCTGACTTCGCAAAGTCGGCGACCCACAGTTCATCGGATTTCACAAAGCCCAGAGCATGTCCGCTGGGACTGAAGGCCGTCAGTTCAATGTTCTCGGGAACACCCGTAACGATGGCACCGTCGGTTCCATCAAGCGTCATGCGGATGAGGCGATCCTTCGACCTAAACACGGCCAGACGCTTCTTCGCGGAAAGCTCCAGCCATCCTCCGGCGGCAAGCTTCTTCGCTTCTTCGGCTTCAATGTTCGCCTGGGCCTTCAATGCTTCGGCCAGCCTTCCGGCATCGTACCATGCGGACTTTTCGCCGCTCTTCGCTGAAACCTTCACCCAGCCATCGCCATCACGCTGGATGTAGGATTCATCATCGATCCATGTGAGTCGCTGAGGAGGCCCGCCGCCCAGTGAGAGTCGCTTCTCGCCATACACATGATCAAACGTAATCGGCTCTTTGGCTGCAACGTCTTTGGCAGCCGACTGAGCATGCACAGTCGAAGACAGGACCTGGCTGATGACCGCAGCCAGAAAAACACCCAAGCCCAGCGCTCGCGAAGACTTCGGAAGCAGCGCCATTGACATACCCTTAACACAAATAAAAACGCCTGACGATGTCATCAGGTGCACCCCGATGAATGTGAAGTGCAGAAGTTTGCCACACGTCCGCTGAATATGACAGCGCAGAGGGCCAAACGACAACCGACGCGGTCCGGAAGGTACCGCGTCGGTCGTGATTGGAATTCTGTCTGGAACTGCTCGGCTCGAATGGAGCCAATCGGCAGCAAGTGATTATCGCTGCATGGCCTTTTTCATGGCATCGCCCATGCCGGCAGGGCTGTCAGAAACGACAACGCCGGCAGCTCGCAGTGCGGCCATCTTTTCCGCGGCTCCACCGCCACCACCGGAGATGATCGCCCCTGCATGACCCATACGCTTGCCCGGAGGAGCAGTCTGGCCGGCAATGAATCCGGCCACCGGCTTGGTCACATGACTCTTGATGTATTCCGCAGCCTGCTGTTCCGCACTGCCGCCGATTTCACCAATCATCAGGATGCCTTCGGTGCCTGGATCATCCTGGAACATTTTCAGCAGTTCGATGTAGTTCGTGCCGTTGATCGGGTCACCGCCGATACCGACAGCAGTGCTCTGTCCCAGACCGACGCGACCCAGCTGCCATGCGGCTTCGTAGGTCAGAGTCCCGCTCTTGCTGATGATGCCGATCGTTCCAGGCTTGTGAATGTATCCAGGCATGATGCCGATCTTGGCGACGCCTGGAGTAATCACGCCTGGACAGTTCGGACCGATCAGACGCGAGCGAGACTTCTCCAGCCCTCGCTTGACGCGAATCATGTCCATCACCGGAATACCTTCGGTGATCGCCACGATCAGGTCCATGCCCGCATCAGCCGCTTCCAGAATCGCGTCCGCACAAAACGGGGGCGGAACGAAAATCATAGACGTATTCGCGCCGGTCTTTTCGCGTGCTTCTTTGACAGAGTTGAACACCGGAAAACCGTCAACGGTTGTTCCGCCCTTGCCGGGAGTCACGCCGCCCACAAACACATCAACGCCAGGCTGACATTCAGCCGCATAGGCTCGACACTGCTGGCTGTGGAACAAACCGGCATTGCCGGTAATGCCCTGAGTAATCACTCGTGTTGCTTTGGAAACTAGAATGCTCATCGGTCGCCGCTTCAATCAAAAGAGATGTCTGAGAAATTCGATGGACACAGGAATGAGGCTGGCTCGCTGAGTCAGCCGGTCAGGGGTCTTAGGCCCCCAGAGACTTCACGACCTTCTGAGCCGCATCCGTCAGATCGGTGGCCGTGATAATGGCTCGACCGCTGGCATTCAGCATTTCCCGAGCCTTCTCGACATTCGTTCCTTCAAGCCGTACGACGAGTGGAACGTTGAATCCCACTTTCTCATAAGCGTTCAGCAGTGCGGACACAATGATGTCACACCGCATGATTCCTCCGAAGATATTCACCAGCACTGCCTTCACGTTCTTGTCCGCCAGGATGATGCGGAAGGCTTCCGTGACCTGATCTTCATTCGCACCACCGCCGACGTCCAGGAAGTTCGCCGGCTCGCCGCCGTGCAGCTTGATGAGGTCCATGGTGCTCATCGCGAGCCCCGCGCCGTTCACGAGACAGCCGATGTTTCCGTTCAGCTTCACATAGCTCAGGCCGGTATCAGCCGCACGCACTTCGGCTGGCTCTTCTTCTGACAGGTCCCGCAGCTCCACGATGTCCTTGTGGCGGAACAGAGCGTTGTCGTCGAAGGTAACTTTGGCATCGAGTGCCAGGAGCTGGCCTTCTTCGGTCAGCACGAGCGGATTGATTTCCACCATGCTGCAGTCATAGGTCACGAAGAAGCGACAGATCTGCGGCAGGAACTTTTCTGCACTGCGAACCGCGGCGGCATCAAAGCCCAGAGCATAGGCCAGCTTGCGAGCCTGGTACGGATACAGTCCGGCGATCGCGTCGAAGGGCTCCGCCAGAATCTTCTCCGGTGAATGCTTGGCGACTTCTTCGATTTCCATGCCGCCTTCCGACGACATGATCAGAACCGGGCCGCCGACTTCACGGTCGACCACGATGCCCAGGTAAAGTTCGCGAGCGATCTTCAGACCCTGCTCGACGAACAGGGTATTCACCTGCTTGCCGTCTTCGCCTGTTTGAATGGTGACGAGTGTATTGCCGAGCATACGGGCAGCGTTCTGCTTTGCTTCATCGGCAGACTTCACCAGCACGACGCCTCGCTGTTCCGGCTGCTCTTTGAAACGCCCCTTGCCTCGACCACCTGCGTGAATCTGAGACTTCACTACAGCGATGGGACCACCCAGCGTTTCGAAGGCCTTCGCCGCATCTTCGGGAGTCTTCGCAACGATGCCCTGAGGAACCGGCACACCGGCCGCTCGAAACAACTGCTTCGCCTGATACTCGTGAATTTTCATGTGAGTCAAATCACCCTGTTGTGCTGTCGCCCGAAATTCCCCACTCCTGAGCCGCACCAGGACCATGGCAACATGCCCGGTCAGAGAGCCCGGAGACAACATTGAGACGGCTTTTTCGAATCGCGCCGGCGAGTTCGAAAACACAGCGAATCAAAGGCGAGACAAATCGGAACCTGCTGAGAACCGTGCACCATGCAGCAAAGCTTGCGCCGGTAATTTCAGAGGTGGGGTCTGAACGATGAGCCTTCTTCAGCGTGCAGTCCTGAAGCAGCAGAATCATCAGCGGTGTCGACCTGTCTTCTACGCCGAAAACTATAACGCGGCTCAATTCTGACAGCGAGCAACTGGCGTAGCGGTGCACGGATTTCCCGTGAATTCCACCATCCCAATGCCGGTACGGACAACGAACTGAACGGCAATCAGTCTTCCAGAATCGGAAGCGGGCTGTTTCGCTCACGCTCCATCGTCAGACAACGACCATGATCGGAGTATTCGCAGACATTCAGATAGGCTCGCATCAGCATGAGCCCGCGACCGCAGGGACGTTCGATAAACTCTTCCAGAGTCGGGTCCGGAACTTCTTCGGGAACAAAGCCTTCGCCCTGATCCTGGATGACCACTCGCATCTTCACATCATCAATGTTGCAGATGACGGTGACGAGCTTGTCCGGATCCAGCTTGTTGCCGTGGCGAATCGCGTTCGTGATGCCCTCTTCCAGAGACAGCCGCATTGCGAAGACATCGCGCATGCTGTACTCAAAGGACTCCATCAGGGAAACAAGCTTCTCCTGAACGGCCAACCCTTCCGTCGTGTTGCTTGGAAAACGAACTTCAAAATGGACGGGGTCTGGCATAGCCGCACGAAGGATTCTTCACTGTGGATTCTGCACGGGACGAACGTTCCCAGGGAAACAGATCGCACTGTTTCTTCGTCAGAACTTGCTGAGCGCGTCATCAAGGTCAGTGCACAAGGTCAGCACTTTATTCAGCTGAGTAATCTTGAAGACGTCCAGAATGTCCTTCTGAATGCTGCACAGAACCAGCTTGCCTTTAACCGTCGTAGTCCTCTTGTGCATCGTGATCAGCTTGCCCAAAGCTGCACTGGAAAGATATTCGACATGAGTGAAGTCCAGAATGATCTTCTTGCGACCATCCTTGTCGACTAGCGCGAACATCTCCTGCCCGAGAGCTTCAATGTTGGCTTCATCCAGGATCTTCTTTTCCAGCAACCGTGCGACAGTCACACCGTTGATTTCTTCGATATCAATCCGACGATCGGACTTTGACATAGCTGGCCCCTGGACGCCTGAAAGGCGCGTGCTTCCTGACGAGATTCTGGACAGGTGACAATGAAACAAATGCCCGGAGACAAAACTGGGAGTATCGGCGATCCTGTGATTCAGCCAACTCCAGTTCCTGCCCGGACTTCCGCCGCCGATCATTACCCCCGAAAGTCGGCCTGTCAAGCGTCACTTTGCCAGGAGATCGGGTTCTAACCCACGAATTGCCGGAGTTAGCGGATTTTTGCCCCTGTGTCCCGGCGTCAATGGCGATCCGTCAGCCCACCTGGCTACAGAAAGTCCAGACCATCAGGAAGCACTCCTGTGAGTTGAAGAGTTCTGCCTGCAGACACAATTCGCCGGTGGAACGAAATCAACCGGCCCAAAAATGCACTCGAAACGAAGGTCAGAGCAGAGATGTCCAGTTCCAGCCGGCGGCCCGGGGAACGGTCAAACACGGCATCCAGCACTTTCCCGACCTCATCAACTCCGTCCTCTCCGGGAATCTCCGAAACCATCAGACGGATGACTATCCGGTCAGTTTTGTCCTCCACTGAGAACCAACGACTGGCTTCCGACATAAATCACTCACTTCTTTTCTCGTGACCGGAGAGCGCGAGGCGGTGACATGATTTCGTTCACGATCATGGCTGTTTTGACGCTTCGAGGATCCTTCAGGAACGCTCGGATTTCCCCGGCAGACGCTGTCGTGACAACCCCGTCTTCTGGTTTTGGGCTGTCACCAATGTGAGCAGACACATGGTCCGAAATATCGCGTTTAACGTAATCGTCGACCTGAGTATCCATGTGCTTTCGCACATGTTCGCCAATGTACGAATCCACATGCTGGCCGACGGTGCTCTTGACGTGCCGGTCAGCGATCGTCGACGGGTCGGTCTTGCGCTTTTGTTTCCTGGGCTTTGACTGCCCGACCGGCCTTGGTGGGGCCGAACCGGACACCGGTGCCGCAGGAACTGGGCGACCTTCTGCCGCGTTGCCGGAGTTTCCGGCGGGGGGCAATCCGGAAAGGAACTGCGAAATCTCGGATTGCACACGTGTCGGCTTAGGAGGCTCCGCTGGACGGCCCATTTCGCCGTTTTCCCCAATCTGCTGCCGAGCCTTCTTTTCCTTGGATTCCTTCACCGCAGAAACGATGGCCGAGATGGCGGCGAACACCAGCAGAACCAAAAGTTTCTCCATGGCAAATTCCCTGACTCAACGGAGGGTGAAACCCTCGATCCAATGAAGCCGGCTGGCTCGCTGCCTGTCCCTCGTCCACGCTGGCTGACAGCCTCAGACCAGTGATCCTCATGAAGCGAATCCGATCCACAGCCCGGTCAGCCGCGACGCATTCTAAGGATTCCGATCGCCCTTGTCCTGCTCAGATTCCGCCGTTTCGTCAAAACCCGGTGCCGCGGCTTCCACCGGGATCCGCCCGGATTTTCGACGAATCTGAGCCTTCGAGCGATGCGATTCGATCTTCTTCTCCAGCTCCCTCGCCACCTTCCGCCTCTGCAAAAGCCCCCAAACAACCGCCAGCAAAATCACCATCGCCCCAACAATCACCCGATTTCGAGTCGTCTCGTCCATAAAGCCTCCCAGCCCAATCGAGAACCAACAACTCAACCCGTGGTCAGGTCCGGTACTTCGTAGCCTTTGCGGTATTCGCGCTTTAGCCATTGGTTGGCGGATTCGGAGTTGCCGGTGAAGCGGCCGGTGGTGGGGTCGATGGTCAGCATCGTGCTGACTTTTAGTGCGGCATCGTCCGGGCGAATCTTGTGGGCCAGCAGATGCTCGTGCATTTCCTTCATCAGATTCTGCCAGATGTCCAGGTCGATGCTCATCAGTGTCTCGTGCGAGAACTTGCCGCCTTCACGGAAGGCGATGTTGGCGAGATTGCACCAGCCGGTGGAATGATGGCCGACTTCGACTTCCGTGTTCAGCTGCTTGCGATCACGGCTGCGGACGGCATCAATAAAGTTCTGCTGATGAAGTCCCATGCCGCTGTTGCCTTTGAAGCGCTGGATGACTTTGCCGTCGGAGTCCATGGCCACGGCGCCGCCTCGCTGGCCTTCAATCCGTCCGCCTTCAAAGTATCCAACGTAACCACTGCCCGGTCCGGGAACCTTCGGCGATCCCTTCTGATCCGGCCCGGCAGTCAGATTGCTGAGTCCAATCACAACCGGCGCGATGCCTGTATCAAAGTAGACAAAGTGAACGTTGGGTGTTTCACCCGCGTCGCTCCAGGCAACTCGCCCGCCTCCGCCCAGAATGCGCTTCGGCAGACTCACCGCGTCCTGGAAGATCACGTTGCGCACGTCATCCAGAACGTGAACGCCCCAGTTGCCCATTTCGCCGGAGCCTGTGTTCCAGTCCCAGTGCCAGTCGTATTGCAGATTGTCACGGAAGATCGGTTCATCCTGCGCGGGGCCGAGCCACAGGTCGTAGTTGACCTTATCCGAAATCTGCAACGGCGACGTTCGTTTGCCAATGGGTCCTCGCACGCCATACCGGTTGACTCGCACGGACACGAGAGATCCCAGCGTGCGATCGGTGTGAAGGAACTTCTTGATCTCCGCCTGCATCGGGTCGGATCGCTGCTGAGTCCCCACCTGGCAGATGCGATTGTACTTGCGAGCCGCGGCGACGGTTTGATCGCCTTCCCACTGACTGTGTGACAACGGCTTTTCGACATAGACGTCTTTGCCAGCCTGCATGGCCCAGATGGCTGCCAGGCAGTGCCAATGGTTGCACGTCGCAACAACCACAGCGTCGACATCGGGTGATTCGATCAGTTTGCGAAGATCCGCGAAGCCGGTTGCTTTCGGAAAACGCTCCTTGGTTTTTCCCAGCCGCGCTTCGTCCGGATCGCACAACGCGGTCACGTCGGTGTCTTTGACATTGCCAAAGGCCCCCATCAGCTCGTTGGCTCGCCCGCCGCAACTGACAAATCCCAGCCGAACCGTGTTGTTCGCACGAATCGCAGCAGCGGTCGTTCGAGGAGCCGCAAGAAACAGGCCTGCACTTAGTCCGCTCAAAAGGGCCGAGCGTCGTGTCAGTCGTGACATGGAAGATTCTCCGAAAGGCGCGGGGAAATTGCTGGTTGGGTTGTGGGGAGGTGGTAGTGGACTTCAGACTGCGATTCTCATTGAAACACAAGCGGATCACTCGTGCCTAAACCGCTCCTGAAAGACACGCGGTACATCCTGAGCACCATGCACGGCAAGCAAGATGGTAATCCCATCGTCAAATGGTTCATAAACGATGACAAACTTGTCGACGGTGAAGCAGCGTAGGTTTTCACCAAGGTCAGGTCGAGCAGTTCCCATCAACGGTTGATTCGCGTACTAGCGAGCCTTGGCATCGATTCGATCCAGTTCTTTCAGAGCAGTCTCCAGATTCCCGCCCGATTGATGAATGTAGACACCTATGTCCAGCAGACTTTCCTCCGCGGCCGGCGTCTTTCGAACCTGAGACATCTCACTCAGTCTTCTTCTGAGCAAGACGTTTCACCAGCATTTGCTTCGTCTCATCGATATTCAGTGGCGTGGCTTCTCCGGCGCGAGCCTGTGATAATGACTCCTGCACTCGACTTCGTAACTCCGCATGCCGTTGCCGGACTTCGCGGAACACTTCCAGCGCGGCTGTCAGCAAGGCGTCTTCATTGGCATAGTCTCCCGTCTGAAGCTCATCCTGAATAAACTGATTCAGGTCTGATGGGAATGTTCTGGTCATCGCAAGTTCCTCATGAGATCCAGTCATTGTATTGCCCTGGATTATTGCTGTCAAAAACGAAACTCCACACGCAGACCTCGGCAAACAGGCTCGACCAAATTTGGCATGACCCAAAGGCTCACATCCAGAGCGGCAAATGACACGGAGGGCTGACGCTCAGCCGCTCGCCTTGTCAGCCCGGAATCACGGATTCCCTGGCGTGGATCACTTCGGGCAACTCTGTCGAAGGGCTAAACTGCTGCCACACAATGCGGCAGATGATTCTCTGTTCTTCGATGTCTCACAGACTTTTCGCTATGGCTATGTCTTCCGATCCGAATGCTCCCACTTACCGACCGACGGATTCGCTGCCGGGTGCGGTCCGCGCACTGCTGAACGGCTTTCATACGATCACAACACTGCCCGTTCAATGGGGCGACCAGGATGCTTTTGGTCACGTGAACAACGTCGTTTACTTTCGCTGGTTTGAGTCAGCTCGGATTGATCTTTTGAATGCCTGTCCGTCCGGAGTCACGATGGCGGGTGAGGGGCTGGGGCCGATTCTGGCCTCAATCCAATGCGACTACAAAAAGCAGCTTCGCTTTCCGGATGTGATTTCGATCGGATCGCGAGTGACCCGCATTGGCCGTTCGAGCGTGGACCTGGGTCATTCCATCATCAGTCATCAGCAGGGACAGGTCATTGCGGAAGGTCGCTGTGTCATCGTCGTGTTTGATTACTCGAACCAGCGAGTGACTCGAATTCCAGATGACCTGCGAGCGGCGTTCGAGCATTCGATGCAGGTGTCGAGTTCTGCGGAACAGGCGAATTCTTAGATGCGTCACCGAACCATCAGCTTCACTCCGGCTGCCGAACGCTCGGTCGAACTCTGCCGCGCGCTGGCCGAATCTTCACCAGCGGCCGACGTCTGGGCCGCGCTGTTGATTCTGACGCTGCTGCTGGATGAATCGCTTGCGTCCGCCTGTTTGACTCGGCTGGGGATTACTCTCGCGTGGCTCCGCGAAGGCGCTTTGGGAGAAGCCGCGGCCGCTGTCGCTGGCCGGCATCAGGATTCCAGTCTTTCCGCCAACAGTGATTCTTCGCTTTACCAAAACAGCATCGACGATGCAGACCCTCGATGCCGTGCGGAAGGAAGTGGATGCGATCCCCGAGCCAGTCTCGCGTCCATCGATGATCCCACCGCGTTTCTTGCCGTCCTCGATCGCGCGCGGGAGATCGCGCGACGTGAATCGATGGAGGGCGTCACCAGTTCCGTGCTGCTGCTCGCGGTTCTGGAACAAAGTGCGTTTGTGCGGGAACGCCTCGCGTCAGCAGGTGCGACTCTGCAGAAAGTTCAGGAGTCTCTGTTCCCGGATCGGCCCGCTGTTCAGCTTGGTCTGAAGGTCGATGAGGTTCTGCGATTTGGCGATGAGCCCGGCATTGCCGCGACCGAAAGCCCGTCAGAAACCGTCAACTCACAGGCGCCGCACCAGCCTGCCCACGATTCCAACGATGGCGTCCTGCGAGTCCTCGATGCTTGTCTGAATCGAGTGAGAGAAGGGCTTCGCGTTCTGGAAGACTGTGCTCGCTTTGTCCTGAACGATGCCATCAGCACCGAACAGCTGAAGTCGCTTCGGCATGAACTCGTCGCAATCGAGCGACTTCTGCCGGCCCGACCAACAACCGAGTCAGCGAACGATGCGACAACGCCCGACGCTCTCTCGCCTCTCTCGAACAGTCCTCTTCTATCGCGAGACACGATCAACGATGTGGGCACGGTGCTGACGCACTCCAATGAGCGATCGCGTGGCTCTATTCCTGAACTCGTGACCGCAAACTGTCGACGAGTTCAGGAGTCTCTGCGAAGCCTTGAAGAATTCGGCAAGCTGGTTTCGATCTCCTTCTCCGAACAGGCCAAGCAGCTGCGCTATCGAGTCTATGTCGCCGAACAGGCGCTGATGGTTCGAATGAACGCCCTGCCCTGCTCTGCGACGGCCCGAGACCGTCGTCGTGAACGACTAAGCCGCGCGACTTTGTACGCACTGATTACAGAATCGATGTGTTCGCAGCCATGGCAACAGGTGGTTGAGGCGGCCATCGCTGGAGGCGTCGACGTCCTGCAGCTGCGAGAAAAATCGCTGAACGATCGTGAGCTGCTGCGACGCTCCAGCTGGCTGGTGGCCGCATGCCGAGAAGCTCGTGTGCTCTGCATCATCAATGATCGCGCGGACATCGCAGCAGCTTCCGGAGCCGATGGTGTTCACGTGGGTCAGGAAGAACTGCCGGTCGCCGCCGCTCGCGCGTCCCTGGGCACAGATCGCCTGATCGGCGTCTCGACACATTCCGAGGATCAGATCCGACAGGCACTTGCTGACGGCGCGGATTACATTGGTGTCGGGCCCGTGTTTCCGTCGTCAACAAAGTCCTTCAGCGACTTCCCCGGGTTGCGTTTTGTTCAGTCCGCAGCAACGATCAGTACGGTTCCTTTCTTTGCGATTGGCGGTATCGGCCCGCAGAACCTCGACGACGTTCTGAACGCCGGAGCAACACGCGTGGCGATCACTTCCGCCATTGCGAAAGCGGACAACCCTCAGGTGGCTACGGCAGAACTGCAGAGAACTCTCAGGTCGCGGTCCGTCCAGCAGACATCGATGGAGCATGGTCATGGCTAATGTCGTGGAATGGACGCCACTGTCATCGTCGCAGGAACGGGCCATCCATCGTGCCGCCTGTCAGATTGTTCTGGCTGCCGTCCGGCGAGAGTCGCCTGAGTTGTCCGATCCTGATCTGAGCGGCGCTGCGACTCGGCCGGTTATGGGCGCCTTCGTCACGTTGAAGCGAAACGGCCAGCTGCGAGGCTGCATCGGCTCACTCGCAGAATACGATGTCACCATGTCCGGAACTCACGCGGAGATCACCGGAGAACCACTCCCGCTTGTCAAAGCGCTGATGCAGTCCGGACGTAGAACCGCCACAGAAGATTCTCGGTTTTCACCGGTACAGATTTCGGAACTTGCAGAGCTCAGGGTTGATGTGTCTCTGCTGTTCAACTTTCAACAGGTGACCTGTCAGCCCGACAACCGACACGAACACATCGTCATCGGTCAGCACGGTATCAAGATTCACTGTCGCGGACGGTCGGCCATTTTTCTGCCCGTTGTTCCTGTCGAGCAGAAATGGGATGTGCTGACGTACCTGGAACAACTCTGTCGCAAAGCCGGACTTCCCATCAGCGCATGGCGGGACCCTGAAGCGGTTCTCATTCGTTTCGAAGGTCGAATGATCGAAGGCCCGTTTGAAACGGATCTTCTGCAGGCTATGAGTGCTCCTCCGTCTTCAGCTTCAGCAACTCCGTCGCCGATCCCGGTTCGCCAGCTTGCATCGTTCGTGACTCAGAACATCCGCACGCTGATTCAGGGGGGAATTCCCGGGGCATTTCCTCCGAACCTGCCGGACGTCGAATGCCAGGGGCTCGCGCTTGCTGTGTCGATTGGTCCTCAGAACCGAGCTGTGTTCTCGTCATTCCCGTCGGGCGGTCGATTGCCTCTTCAAATGACGCTGCTCAACCTGTCACAGTCAGCCGCCAACGCTGTTCGTCAGTCAGGCATCGCTGTTCCTGACGTACGAGACCTGCAGGCGGATGTCCTGGTTCTGAACAACATGCGACGCTGCGGAACAGTCGACCGTGTGAATCCGGGCCAGATTGATCCGCGACTTCATACTCTGATGGTGACGGAACCCGGACGAATGTCGTGGGTCTATCACAGCGGAACCGGCACCAGTGAACTGCTTCAGGCGGCTCTGCGCCTGGGTGAGTTTTCACCGGAGAGCCGTGCGGAGGTTCTGATCGGAGACACCGCCTGTTCCACCAGCACGATGTGGGGAAACAGTCTGCCTCGCAATCTCGCGGGACAGAGCGTGCGACAGTCGGCGGTTGCTGGAACCTTTTATCCGTCCGATCCGGTTCAGCTGAAGCAACTGGTGATTGACTGCCTCGACGGTCCGCCAGTTCTTCAGGAGTTTCGACCAGCGGCCATGATTCCCCATGCCGGGCTTGTGTATTCCGGACGCATTGCGGCTCAGACGCTCAGGCATCTTCGCTTCCCGTCCACCATCATCATTCTCAGTCCGCGTCATACACGCAGCGGCGCGGCTTGGGCGCTGGCTCCGCATACGCACTGGCAGATTCCCGGAGCGACGCTGGAATCGGATCTCGACTGGATGCAGCGGCTCTCACAGGGGATCGATGGTCTGCAGATGGACGCCGCGGCCCATGCGAAGGAACACGGCATCGAAGTCGAGCTGCCCTTTCTTGCTCGACTCGCTCCTCAGTCGCGCATAGTGGGAATCACGATTGGAGGCGGAAAGCTGGAAGACTGTCTGCGGTTCGGTCAGCAACTCGGCGCACTTCTTCGCAGCCATGCGGAACCGCCACTGCTGCTGATTTCCAGCGACATGAATCACTTTGCGACCGATGAAGAAAACCGCCGGCTGGATGAGCTGGCTCTGAAGGCGATGGAATCCTGTGATCCGTCCGTGCTGTACCAGACCGTCATGGACAATCGCATCAGCATGTGTGGCGTTCTGCCGGCCGTCATCGTCATGGAGGCTCTGCGTTCGCAGGGGAAACTTCGAACCATGCAGCGAATCGGTTACGCCACCAGTGCCGACGTCAGCGGTGACCGAACTCGTGTTGTGGGTTATGCGGGAATGCTATTGGGGTGATCGGGGTTTGAAGCGGAACGGCGCAAGCGAAGCGGTGAATTCGCGACGCAGACTCACCGGAGGGCTCGCGCCCTGCCGCTACAACACATTTGATTGATCAGACAACAGGAGCAAGGAGCTGAGCCATTTTCGGCATCGCACGAGCATCCTCGGGAAATCGTTTTTGAAACGAACGGTTTCGACTATTCTTCGGCTTTCGTACCACAGAAACTCAGAAAGACTGCTTTATGACCGATATTCATGACCTGACACGCAGACTGCAGCGTCCTGCGGAATCCAAGATTGTTCTGTATGTTGCCGACGGCCTGGGCGGACTGCCTCTTCAGCCGGGCGGAAAGACGGAGCTGGAAACGGCCAATACGCCAAACCTCGATGCTCTTGCGCAACGCGGATCTCTCGGCATGAGCATTCCTGTTCTGCCGGGCATCGCACCGGGCAGCGGTCCGGGTCATTTGGGACTGTTCGGTTATGACCCGCTGAAGTACGACATCGGCCGAGGCGTTCTGGAAGCGCTCGGGATCGACTTTGCTCTGACGGATCGAGACGTCGCCGTTCGAGGCAACTTCGTGACGGTCGATGCGGCCGGAAATATCAGCGACCGTCGTGCGGGACGAGTTTCTTCCGACATCGCAAAGAAGCTCTGCGAAAAGCTCGACAAGATCACGATCCCCGGCGTCGAAGTATTCGTTCGCCACGTGAAGGAGTATCGCCTGGTGATCGTCATCCGAGGTGATGGTCTTGGCGGCAACGTGAACGATACCGACCCGCAGCGAACCGGCGTTCCTCCGCTGAAGCCAACGGGTTCTGACCCGGCTTCGCAGAAGACCGCGGCGATTCTGGAAGAGTTCATGAAGCAGGCGGCGGAAGTCCTGAAGAACGACCAGCCAGCCAACCTGCTGACGATGCGAGGTATCGCGAAGATGCCTCCGATTCCAAAGTTCCAGGAAGTCTACGGAACGAAGGCCGCTGCGATCGCCGTCTATCCGATGTACCGAGGACTCGCGCGACTGGTCGACATGGACATTCTGGACGCCGGTCAGACGCTGGAAGACCAGATGAAGTGTCTCGCGGCGAACTGGTCGAAGTACGACTTCTTCTTCATTCACTTCAAGTACACCGACAGCACGGGCGAAGACGGCAACTTTGATGCGAAGGTGAAGCGAACGGAAGAATACGATTCCGGCATTCCTCACATCATGGCTCTCAAGCCAGATGTCCTGATCTGCACGGGCGACCACAGCACGCCGTCCAAGATGAAGTCGCACAGCGGTCATCCGGTTCCGACGATGCTGGTGTCCGACATCTGCCGCTTTGATGGTTCCAAGCAGTTCGGCGAATCTGCGTGCCGGGTCGGCGAACTGGGGATCTTCGAAGCCAAGTACCTGATGCTCCAGGCCCTGGCCCACGCCGGTCGCCTTGAGAAATACGGTGCGTAACAAGGGGCGTCGGTTCATTGCTGTGATCGGAACGGTGCAAGCCGTCCGGTGACGCAATAACCGGAGGGCTCGCGCCCTTCCGCTACTTGTTCACGGAGAGGCTGTACACAGTGCATGGAAGAAGCATTCCGGAGACTGATTCGAGGTGAGCAGCGAGGTCTGATGGCTTCGACTGCTCGCCTCGCGCTGTGTGTTCCGGAATTCTTCTACAGCTCCGTGATGAGGCTGCGAAACGTCGCATTCGATGTCGGCGTTCTGAAGATTCACCGCGCCCCTGTCCCGGTCATCAGTGTGGGCAACATCACGACAGGCGGAACCGGCAAAACGCCGTTCGTCGCTCTGGTGTGTGAACTCTGCAAAGCCGCCGGCGCGGAACCCGGGATTATCAGTCGAGGCTATCGGGCTGCATCGCCCGAAGGCAACGATGAAAAGAAGGTACTGCAGATCCTGGCACCGGGTGTTCCGCACGAACAGAACTCGGTCAGAATTGAAGCGGCTCGCAAGCTGCTTTCCACTCATCTCCAATGCAACGTCCTGGTGATGGACGATGGCCTGCAGCATCGGCACCTGCATCGGACTCTGAATCTGGTGCTGATCGATGTCACGTGTCCGTTTGGCTTTGGACATGTGCTGCCGCGAGGACTGCTGAGAGAACCGCTTTCCGGACTGCGCCGAGCCGACATCATTCTGCTGACTCGCTGCGATCTGGTTTCCGAACAGCAGCTGCGCGAGATCGAAGCACAAGTACAAAGCGATTCTGGCTTGTCGTCCGAGAAAATCCTTCGCACGGAGTTCCGCCCTTGTGGACTGCGAACGGCTTCGGGCCAGCAGCGTTCGATCGCATCGCTTCAGGGACAGCCTGTGTACCTTGCCAGCGGCATCGGTAATCCGGAAGCCTTTCATCAGACCTGTCTGTCTGCCGGACTGACGATCGCGGGAACTCGCTGGTTTCCCGACCACCACGACTTTTCAGACGCCGATCATCGCGACATTCTGAGTGATGCTGCGGCTGCGGGAGCAACGCTGGTCGTGATGACGTTGAAGGATCTGGTCAAGCTGCCCCTCGCGGGAGACAACGTGCTGGCCCTGGAGATTGCTCCTCACTTTCCTGTCGCCAAACAGCGCCAAACGCTGGAATCTGTGATTCGGGCTGCGATCCTTCGTACAGAGTGCTTCACTGTCTGAGTACTCTAATGTGTAGTTAGCGGAACGGCGCAAGCCGTCCGGTGCCGCAATTACCGGAGGGCTCGCGCTCTTCCGCTGCTTGAACGTCTGCAGGAACAAACAGTGCCCATTCTTCAGCGAGAACAGAAACTCGAACCTGGCTCGACATTCATCGGCGGGCGTATCGATCGCTGTGTCCAGCAGATCGCCGGCGGATCACGGTCTCACGTGACCGGGCTCTTTGATCATGACTGCGTGTCACTGAATGGCACCGTGGAAATCAATCCGGGAAAGACGCTTCGGGAAGGCGATCTTGTCTCGGTTCGCTTCGAAGCCAATCGTCGATATTCGCCAAGACGGCGGCCGGAAGAGCATAAGCATCGAGGCTTCACGATCCTGTTCGAAGATGCGGACGTGATCGTTGTCGACAAGTCCGCCGAACTGCTGACTGTTCCAACCGACGCCAAAGAACCGCACACGCTGGTGTATCGTGTGAATGAACACGTCCGCCGAACGACTCGAGGCTCATCGGCTCTGGTGGTCCATCGTCTGGATCGTGGCGTGTCAGGGCTGCTGGTCTTTGCGAAAAATGAAGACGCTTCGGAATCCCTTCAGGCCCAGTTCGCCGCGCATAAGCCAGACCGACGTTATCAGGCTTTTGTGGCGGGCCGTGTAACGCCGTCCAAAGGGACGTACCGCAGCTATCTCACGACGGGCAAGAATCTCAGCCGCTATTCGACTCGTGATGAAGAGAACGGCGAGCTGGCTGTGACGCACTTTCAGGTTCTGGCCACCAGTAAAGGCTCAGACCGCTGCGGCGCTGTCAGTCATGTGGAAGTAGAGCTGGAGACAGGTCGGCGCAATCAGATTCGCGTCCACTTTGCGGAGGCTGGTCATCCCGTGATCGGCGATCAGCGATACCGGACGGAGCTATGGAAAGACATTCCATGGCCGTTCAAGCGACTGGCTCTTCACGCCGCGACGCTGTCCTTTGAACATCCTCGTTCAGGAATTCCCCATCGCTTTGAATCGCCGCTGCCCAAAGAACTTGTGCAGCTGGCCAGGTTTGCCGGCCTGCAGAAGTAAACTTGTTGCGGACGGACGCAAGCCCTCCGGTCCTCGCACGCCCGTCTTCGCACCCTGTCAGCGATTGATGCCCACGTAGAAGCTGAAGACCTGCTCGTTGTCGATGTCTTCGCTCATGATCGGGAAGGCGAAGTCGAAGGCCAGAGGCACGGGGCCCATCGCCGGAATCACGACACGAACACCAAAGCCCGCGGTTGCTCGGAAGCGTGCGAGCGTCACTTCGTCGTCGACCGTACCGAAGTCACTGAATGCCACCACGTTGATCATGTCGTCAGCTGTCACCGGTACACGATATTCCACGGTACCCAGTGCCTGGAACGTACCACCGGTTGCGAAACCGGACGGAGACCGAGGCGTTACGCCTCGGAAGCGGAAACCTCGAAACGACTGGAAGCCGCCCGCGTAATAACGTTCGAAGACTGGTGTATCATCACCGCTCCAGCCCACGGTACCCGCCAGAGTCAGAACCTGACGACCGCTGCCGTCTGCTCGATTGTGCAGCGTGAAGTACTGGCGGAATTCCGATTCCAGTTTCGGATAGTGGAAGTCATTGAACGCCTGTTCGTACCCGGCGTCAAAGTAGTGGCCTTCCGTCGGCATCATGGAAGAATCACGAGTATCGTGAGTCACCGAAACGCGACCAGTTGAAAGGAAGCTGGTTCCCTTCAAAGGCTGAACGATCGCCGGAGTCGGAGTATCCACATCCCGCATTTCAACCTGTTCAAGACGCAACGCCAGGTTGCCGGACCATTCCGGGGTAAACTGCTTGCCCACGGAAACTCGACCACCCACGCGGTCTTCCGTCCAGTTGGGATAGTAGCGGTTGAAGTAGAAGCCGCTGACCGACAGGCTGTAGTCCGTGTACATGAAATACGGATCGGTCCACGTCAACGCATATCGGCTGACCTGATTACCTGGAGCGGCTTCCGCACGGAAACGCTGACCGCCGCCTCGCCATGCGCGACCTTCCAGAACATCTGCAAAGGTCGTTGGGGGTCGGAACAAATCGAAGTTCGATTCGTCCCAGACGAAGTTACCCACGAGGCCCGCATTACTGTTAACGCCGGCCCCGAACATCAGTCGACCAGTACGGCCTTCGGTGGCGTTGACGTTGATATCAACCCAGCCAGGCGGAATATCGCGGAACTGATTTCGATAAGGACTCTCATTGATCATCGCGTCTTCGCGACGCGGTGCGGATGAATCGAGACCGTCCGGACTTTGAGCACGAATGATGGTCTCTTCGATGATTGGTGATTCGGCAGCCACCATCTCGTCCGAGGCCACAAACGTCGCGGTACTCGCGGCGAAGAGAGTTCCCGGATCCACACTTCGAAACTCGACCGCCTCGGACTCAAAGAGCGGCGCTGCAGCAGCAACTGTGGCTGCCGTGCCCGTCATGTCAGTGGAGGACTCGGTCGAGCCAAATAGCGACTGCGTGTCCGTCATTGCATGTGTCATCGGCACAGAGCGAGTCGCAGTGCCCAGAGAATGTCCGGCCTTGACGTTCGTGTGGCCTTCAGGCTTCAGCGCTCGTGAGATACCCGTGGAAGCCATCGCTGTGGATGATTCGGAACGAGCACTCACATAGCTGAAGTTCGATGGGATGCCGGCTGGCCGCATGGCGACAGATGAGTCACCGTTCGTCTTCAGGTTCGTCTGCTGATTCAAACTGCCGGCAGGACTGCTGGAGCTGCCTTCAGACGGACCATGATCCGAGCCCGTGGAATTCTGTTCGACAACTTCCGTTTCGTCTTCTGAACGCTCGACTGGCTCTGAATCCTTCGCGTCGGATTCATAGCGAGTCCCAAGAATCGCTTCGTAGTTGCCGATTTCCTGAGACGGTGGAACCTGATGAACAGCCTGAACAAAGCGCTCGGTCCACTGGTCCGCCCCGCTGGAAGGATCCTGAGCACGAACCATGCGGCTCATGGAGGCGAAGCTGGTCTGCTCCGGTTCCACTGGCTGAACATCGAAGGCAATGCCCGGCTCGAACAGGCCGCTTCCGTTGAGTCGACTGCGTCCTCGACGAACGAGCTTCGGAATCGCCAGGTCGCCCGGCTGCACCTGAATTCGGTCCAGCACGACAGTTTGTTTCGTATGAGGATAATCACCGTCGTAGTGAACGTTGATTTCACGAATGAACCGCGGACGGTCTTCGTCAATTTCGAAGACCAGGTCCACAACTCCCGGTGTCTCTGTAAAGTGCGGCACCGGATTCACAGAAGCAAAGTAGTGCCCCATGTCTCCGTAGTAACCGAGCATTCGGTTGACGTCTTTGGACAGCGGATAAGATTCAAAATACTGTCCAGGCAGCAGCTTCGAGTCGTCTCGCAGCTTCGTCGTCGAGATGATACTGTTGCCTTCGAACTGAACGTCGCGGACCTTGTATCGGACGCCTTCTGTCACCTTGAAGTGCAGATTTACATCCGACTTGTCTTCGGAAAACAGCGGCTCGCCGGTGACTTCCACGTCAAAGAAGCCAACGCTGCGATAGAAGGCTTTGACCGCTTCGATGTCAGACGGAATTGTGTCCGGATTGAACAGACCACCAAAGATCAGAAACGCTTCTTTGGAAATCAGGTTCTTGCGAAGGTCGCCGTCGCTCCAGAACACATTGCCTTCGAAGGTTCGCTGCTTGACCTGAACCTTGGGACCTTCTTTGATATCGAAGATGACTTCACGGTCGCCAGGCTGGCCGCCTTTGGCCAGAGTCACCTCGACGAAGTAGTATCCCTTGTCTTTGTATTCCTGTTCGATGCGACGAACGGCTTCCTGATTGGCGACATAGTCGAAAGGACTTCCTGCCTTCAGACCGGTCCACGCTTTCAGGTGTTTCAGTTTGACCTTTTTGTTTCCGCGGAACTCCACCTTCTGAACGATTGGTCGTTCCTTCACGACGAACACCAGCACAAGACCGCGTGGAGTTTCATCCAGTCGTTCACGAACTTCGAAGAACCAGCGAGTATTCAGCAGGGATCGTTTGTCTTCGCGAATCAGACGCTCTGAGATGGCTCTCTGCGGCTGAGCCTGGACCTTCTGCAGAATCACGGATTCCGGAATGGTCTGATTGCCTTCGACCACCACATCCACGATCGTGATTTCATCGCCCTCCTGAGCATGAGCGATGGACGCTGAAAGTGGCGTCAACGACCACGCCGCCAGCGTCAGTCCCGCCAGAACGGTAGCGCAGCACAGTTCTTTCGACAGGCGTCGCAGTCGTTCGATCAGATTTCGCGAACGGACCATAATGAGGCTCGGAAACCGGGCTTTGGCAGATCGTTTGATGGGAGAGTCGGGGTCAGCAAAGGGGCCTGAGATTGGCAAAAGATGGCCAAATTTGCTGAAAATGAAGGGTTTTGGAGATCAGCAGAGAGACGGGATTGGACAAAGTCGCGGTAGCATTGCACAAACTGGCAATTTGACTCAAGACGAATCCTGGCAGGCTTTTTATTGGCTCTAAACGGCTCTTTGGTCCTTCGTGTCCTTTACAGGCAGACCACCCGCGTCTCCCGGAAATGTAAGAAGTCTGTCATAACACGGCCTTTCGCCGAATCGCATCTGTTTCGTCAACGTTTACCGATCGATATTCCAGCCGTCGTCCTTCCTGCTGACACGTACACAGCTTGTCGCGACCGGCAACTTTCATCGAGGTTTCACGATGCGATACTCTCTGGTTTCTGCTGCCGTTGCTCTCCTGTTCGTGCCGGGTTCGGTCCGCGGCATCGCGGAGCCTCCGCAAAAGGGCCAGAAAGCACCCACAAGCATCGTCGCTACGTTCCTGAGCGGTGCGTGGGTTGATGAACAACGAAACGCCTGCCCTGTCCTGATTCACCGTGATGAAACGAGGATTGCGATTTTCTCAAAGGACTCCAGCGACCCAGTGATGAAACTGGCAGATCGCATGGATGCTCTTGTCGCCGATCATCCGCAGCTTGAATCCTCGTTTCTGTTTGTCTCCCATGAAAACCAGCCGACGCCTTCGGAAGACGAATGGAACGCTCAGTTGGAAACGCTGAAGCAGCAGGTCGCAAAGCACCAGATTCAACACATAGCCGCCGGACTCATGATCCGAATCCCTGACCCCAACGCCATCACTCGTGCCAGGAAACAGGTTGGCGTCTTCCAGGACGGCGATCTTGTCGTGATGCTGATCGTGCCGCAAAAAGGAACGTTTGGTGTTGTGCAGGAAGCAGCATCACTGAAGTCTGCCGAACTGACCGAGGATCAGCTGGACAAGGTCACCGCACAAATGAAGGCGGCCGTCAAAGCGATGTCCGCGGAAACAACGGAAGGACGCTGACGCTGTGGCTTGCGACACCGGACGGCCTGCGCCGTTCCGCTCACTTGGCAACGGAATTCATTGCGCTGCCAAAATCCGGTGGGCTACTCTTCGTCTTGTTCCATGCTGCTTCGAATCAGCTCTTCGGCAAGTTCATCGAAGTCGACTCGATTGAGTGATGCGGAGACGAGGTCCTGGTAGACGCCTTCGGTGGCTCCGATGGCTTCGGATTGAAACTGCTGCCGGAGTTTGCGGGACAACAGCATCTTGGCGGCTTCGATCTCAGTGACGTTGCCGGCCTGTACGGCTGGCGTATTCTTGGCGGCGGCCAGTTGTCGCTTGGCTTCGCCCATCCACTTCTGATTCTTTTCCGTGTCTTCCATGATCGAGTCGGCCACCATGGAAGTTTCGCCTTCCATATTCTCACGACTTCTCATCGTGCCTCGGCCTCGACCCGACGTCCTGTTCTTGGCACCTGGCACCTGCCCGTTGAACTCAGAATCAAAAACACCCGCCGAATCTTTCGGTCGGTTCGATGAACCTGACAGGCTGAAGCCCACGGGGTCCACGAAGTACTTTGCGACGGAGTCCTTCACTTTCTGGTCCTGAGACACCAGCCACATCACCATGAAGAATGCCATCATGGCTGTGACGAAGTCGGCATAGGCCACTTTCCACGCACCACCACCGCCACCTGCCATGGCTTTCTCCTCAGTTTGACCCGACCGATCCTCGTTTGCTCACACTGTGTCGACGATGCACTGAGCCATCGACGATGGAACGCAGCGACTGCTCAACCGCTATTTCGCGGCATCGACTTCTTTCAACAGCTCTTCCATTTCTTTGGCACTTGGACGAACAGCCGTTCCGCAACCGCGGCGAACGTTGTCCATCACAGCCTTCGGAGATCCGCCGCCGGCGAAGCCCACAATGGCTGCGACGATGGTCTTGCGAAGAGCGACTTCGGCATGGCCCAGAGCATCCAGTGCACCAGCAACCGGGCCGATCATTCCGTAGGACATCAAAATCCCAAGGAACGTTCCCACGAGAGCGGCACCCACTTTGTGTCCGATCTCTTCGACCGGACCGCCGATCGCACCCATGGTGACCACGATCCCCAGAACCGCCGCGACGATCCCGAATCCCGGAAGACCGTCGGCCGTTCGAGTCAGAGCCGTCACGGCCGCATGGTGCTCTTCTTCGAACACATGGATTTCCGTATCGAGCAGCGCCTGGAGCGATGGGCCGTCATTGCCTTCCATCGCGCCCTGAAGCGCGCCGGTAACAAATTCCAGCAGGTGATGATCGTTGGCGATCTTGGGATACTTTTTGAAGGTCGCGTTATCATGACCTTCGGCAAGAATGGATTCCCAGGCCAGCATCCCGTCTCGCCTTGCGATTCGGAAGAGTTCGTACAGTAACTGGAAGGCCTGGTTGTACGTGGCTTTCCCAACGTTGCCTCCTTTCAGCAGTGCGATCAGACCATGCATCAGGTCTTTCAGCACTTTCGGAGGAGAGCTGCAAACCATCGCGCCGAGGGCGGCGCCGCCGATGGTGACAAGTTCTGAGGGGTGAATCAACGAATGGATATGTCCGCCGGCCATACTGAAGCCGGTCAGAACAGAACCCAGAACGATGATGATGCCAACGATGACGAGCATGTCGGTTTCCAGGAAGAATGATCTTCTGTCTGCTACAACGCCGTTTCACGGGCGCGTTCTGTGCGCGAACCTCGCGCGCAGTCGAGCGGATGGGTCATCGAAGACATTCGGCAGTTCTTGCTGGAATTCCAGAACCGCGATTCGAGGTTCGGTCGCTGTAACCGCTTTGATCACTACAACAAGCACTCACGTTGCAGGGAGACCTGCAGAGCATCGCAGTGAAGGATTCTACGCGGAACGGCGCAAGCCGTCCGGTGAATTCCTGACAGCCTAGATCTGACTGGGCATAGGGAACTCGATCACAACCAGTGTGAGCTCCTCTGAGACAATCGGGCTGGTCGGCGCCTCGTCGGTCGCCTCTGCCGCCTTCTTCTGATCGGCACCGGACTTCAAAAGTTCCCGCGCCGCTTTTACGAGGTCGCTGTGGTCCGGGGCAGCGATGTGAATGTTGCCTTGAAACAGCTCCGACTGGGTCGGTGATTCCAGGGAGCGGCGAACGGCGGCCGCAATCTCTGGCTGGCTCATCTTCGACCAACTCGGGAGGTCCGTCGACTTCTCTTCGATGCTGAGAGCCTTCTCAAGTTCCGCGACGATCGCGTCCTGGTCGCCTGCTTCAGAAGACGTCAGTACCACGCCAAATCGATCAACCGTATCTTCCGCTTCCGCAGAGCCCGGTCGAGATGCCAGGGTCAGACCATGTTCCTGACAAACACTTTCGATCTTCTTGACGGCGGTCTGCTGCAGTGATTCCGGAGCCCGCAACACCACGACATTCCACTTGCCGCTTTCCAGCACTCTCTTCAGTCGAGCCGTGCCGTCAGTCGGAATGCTCAGCGGAATCGATGGACCACCCACGCCAGCGCCCGCCGCTGCCGCCGCGATTGGGGGCGGTGACTGGAACTGTGACGGTGCGGCATTCATCGTTGCCTTAGCGACGATGCGATCCGAGAATTCTTCGGTGTTCGGAGTGCCGGCTTCTCCCGAAACGCCCTCCATGACGCTGGCGGCTGCTGACGGAGCCATTGTGGCTCCTGTTGACACTGTCGAAGCATCGGCCAGCAGCTCTGCCCCGCTCTCCGATCCCCTGCCCGCTGAAAACGCCGGAGCAGCCTCCGTCCGGGCCATTTCAGGTACCTGCGATTCTCCCTTTGGAGGCCGCAGCATGATCAGCAGCCCCAACACCATTGACGCGATCACGGTCACCACTGCGATCTGGCCACCCCGACGGCCGCGCGATACAGACGTCACAGGCATTACAGGCAGATTTGTCGCCTGGAAGATCAGCGACGGCTGTTTCTGGACCGGAAGTCCCCGCAAGCCTGCTCCAAGAGCGGCCCATTGTTTTCGAACCGACTGGGCCTGTGCCGGGTAAGTGGCTTCCAGTTTCCGCAGTTCCTCAGTCTCTTCCGGCGACAATTCGCCATCGATCTCTGCAGAAATCAGCTGCAGAAGATTCTCCGGGCAGTCTTCAGATGATGGGTGAGACGAGGTCATTGGGAGGCAAATCGGCCGGGTTTTGGAGGGATTTTGTTCGTTCATCGCCCACGTTTGGACCGTCGGCGCGCACGACTTCTGTCAGAACGATACTCGTGAGGACGCCCATGATTCGCGGCGAGTTCCTGAAAACCGAGTTGTTTCGGGAATTTTCCAGGCCCGATGACCGTCGTTCTCTGAAAACACCGGCAGTTTGATGCTTTCGGCTCCCCGTTGAATTTCGGGGTTTTCCGGGGTACGCTCCGTAAATGGAATGGCCACATCGGTTTTCGTGCCGGACGTGGCAGCTCGACTCGAAGTGAAAGACGGTTACAGATGACCAGTTCTGGTGACGATGCTCGGAAGAAATCCGACGAAGCGGCTCGATATTTGGCGGAGTCCTTTTTCGGGCTGAACCTGACGCCAGCCGATGTGGGCGGCGAAGTGCTTTTTGACGACTATGACGATGTTCGAGCGACGCGGGAGACTCAGGCTCCGACTGATGGCGCTGCATCTTCTGGCGTGACGGCTGAGGCCAGCGAAACAACATCTTCTCTGGGCGGTGGCGTCGAGTACGAAGAAGACCTCGATGACCTGATCGTGTTCTCCGATGACGATGACGACGATACCGATGACGTCGACAGCGATGAGGACGACGACGAAGACGACGATGAGAACTTCGACTTCGGCGACGAAGACGATGAAGACTTCGATGACGACTCAGATGATGACGACGACGAGGACGAGGAGGACGAGGAAGAAGAGCTGGTCGAAGACGAAGCTGAAGTCACGGCCGCCGATCAGATCTCCGATGATGATCTCGATTTCGGCAGCGACGTCGAGCCCGTGGCTCCTCGCCGCAGTCCGGCACCTGTCGCTGAAGCTCGTCCGGAACGCGCTCCTCGTGAAGAACGCGACGAGCGTGGTGGACGAGGCGGTCGCCGTGGTGAACGCGGTGAGCGAAGTGAACGAGGCGATCGCGATGAGGCTCCGCGTGGTCGTCAGGGTCGACGCGATGGACGTTCCTCGGAAACTCGTGCACAGCGCGACGAGGCTTCTGAAACACGCAAGCCTTCTTCCGAACGAGTGGCCGGAAAAGGTGACGACGAAGTCTGGGACGAACTCGATCGATGGGTCTGGGACGAAGCTGGGGCTTCCAAGTCCGGCCGCAATCGTGACGAAGTCGCGGAAGTCGATGAATTTGAGCCAGAACCAGCAGCCGTCGAGCCTGAAGCGGCAGGCGAAGAAACGGAAGACGGTGAAGGCGAAGGCCGATCCAAGGGACGTCGCCGAGGTCGTCGGCGCGGTGGCCGCGGACGTGGTCGCCGCCGCTTTGAAGAAACAGCGGAGACCACTGACGCTGATGGCGCTGAGGCACCAGCTGGCTCCGACGTCGATGAAGACCTGAGCGAGATTCTGTTCGAGGAAGATCAGGAAGACATCGTCAGCGTTTCTGCCGGCAGTGTGAAAGCTCAGCGTCGTGTTCGCGATGAACCACCGGCTCCTGTGGCTCGCAAGGAAGAAGAGCCCGAAGCCGTTGAAGAAGACGACGACGAGGATTCCGATCGTGGCGGACGCCGACGCGGACGTCGTGGTCGACGAGGTCGTGGACGTGGCGGTGAGGGTCGACCCGAAGGACGCAGCGATGCTCGCGGAGATTCCGGTCGTGATGGTTCTCGCGAACCGCGCAGCGATCGGCCAGAGCCTGCTCGTCGGCCTGCTCGCGATTTCGACGACGAACCAGAAGTGGACTTCGTCGACGACGATGCGGAACTCGAAAACTTCTCTCACGAACCTGACGATGTCGTCGAACGACCACCGCGACGACCTCGCGGCCGTGGTCCTGATCGTGGCGATCGCTTTGAGCGTCCGGAACGCGGAGAACGTGGTGAGCGTGCTGAACGTCCTGCGGAACGAGGTGACCGCGGAGAACGAACGGAACGCGCTGAGAGACCGGAACGAACCGAGAGACCTCCGCGACCAGAGCGAAGCGAGCGTGGAGAACGCGCTGATCGGTCTGAACGGCCAGAGCGCGGCGATCGCGGAGAACGTGGAGAACGGCCAGACCGCGGCGAACGACCACCTCGACCAGAACGAGTTGAACGAAGCGAACGTGGCGAGCGCCCGGAACGTCCTCGACGCGACGCCGCCCCGGATCGGGAAGGTCGTGAGCCAAGAGAGCCACGTGAAGGCCGACGTCCTCAGCGTGAACGAGCGGAAAGCCGCGACGTTGATGGGGATGATCGTCGTCCCGTGGATCCTCGTGCGGTTGCTCCGGAATTCCGCGATATCCCGACATGGGAAGAAGCGATTGGATGTCTGTCGCTGCGAACGCCAACGGAAGACCATGCTCGACGCACGGAAAACCGTTACAAGACTCGCGACAACCGACCTCCGCGCCGCCGTTAGCAGACTCTGACCCACATTCAGCGCGTAGCGAAGACATGTCTTCGCTACGCGCTGGATTGCTGTTACTTCCACTATGCCAGCGATCTTTGAACACACACAGTCTGTGGTAGCAGCCGATATCGACGGCATCGGCCATGTGAACAACCTGGTGTTTGTTCGCTGGCTTCAGGACGCCGCTGTGGCTCATTCCGCCGCACAGGGCTGGCCAGGATCCGCCTATCATCAGCTGGGCAAAGGCTGGGTCGTTCGCTCGCACTTCATCGAATATCTCGGACCAGCGTTTGAAAACGATGTGATCACCGTTCGAACATGGGTCTCGGAGATGAAGCGAGCAACCTCCGCTCGCCGCTACCAGATTTTCCGCGGCCCGGATCGCATCCTGATCGGCAAGGCGGAAACTCAATGGGCCTTCGTGTCCTTCGCCAGCCTCATGCCGTGTCGCGTACCCGATGAAGTCTCGCAGGCATTCGAACTCGTCGTCGAGTAGGTCTCGCCTGCCGGGCGGGACTTTCGCCGAAAGGCGAACCTTCGTTCTCGCATAAACGAAATGCCTAAGCCACTTCCCTCAAGCGAACAAGCCTGGGACGACGCTGCGTTTCCACGGCCACCGGCCATCCAATGGACACTCGTGAGGTCGCGGGTTGC
>CAZIGZ010000053.1:0-11062 GCA_964538835.1 uncultured Chitinophaga sp.
AAAGCTTGACGCTCGCTCGCCCCTCCGATTGTTTCGCGTGGGTGGGGAGCATTTCTGCAATGTCTTTCGGTAGGATGGTCACCCCCGGCCGTCTTGTTCTCTTTGTTTTGTTCGTTTGTGTTCCGGTGGTCTGAGTTGTGTTTGATTTGATGTAAACGAAGGTAGAAAACGAGAAGAATCGAATGGCAGACGGCCGAGGGCGGCCATGCTACCCAATGCTTCGCATTGGGGGAGGAACCGCTACGGTGCTGGAGCGAAAGTGGCGATGACTTTGGCGTCAGCCGCATTCCAGACTCGGACACTGCCGTCTTCACCGCCCGAGGCCACGATCGAGCCATCGGGTGTGGTCGCTGCGCGGTAGACGTAATCGGTGTTCCCAGGGAATTCTCTGGCGGGATTGCCGTTACTCGGATTGTGGAAGAAGACTCGTTTGTCTCCGCTGCTGCTGACAATCATGTCCTGCAGGCCGACATACTGCAGTGACGTCACCTGCCGTGAATAGGTCGTAATCGTTCTTGCCTGTTCCCCTGTTTCGACGTTCCAGATCTTGATGGCATTGTCAGCACCGGCGCTGGCCAGCGTCGTGCGGTCCGACTTCCACGAGACATCCATCACGTGGTGAGTATGTCCTTCGAAGGCTCGAACAAAAGCCCCGGAGGCAACATCGAACACCTTGGCAAACTTGTCCGCAGACGCCGTCGCCAGCATCTTTCCGTCCGGAGAAAACTCCAGTCCGTACACCGTATCGCTGTGAGCTTCCGGGAACTGACGAGCCAGGGAACCATCTGCGACATTCCACAATGTCAGCTGACCGGAACGCGATGCTTCGCCGCCACCGGCCGCCAGCAACTTTCCATCCGGCGAAAATGTCAGCGACAGGACTCGATCCACGAACACGGATTCCGCACCGTCTTCGGAGCCGATCGATCGCAACAGCTGCCACGCCGGGAAGACACTGCGAGTGATCATGCGATGATCTTCGGTGGCCAAAATTGCGACGTTGCCTGCAATCGCCACTGCTTTGACCGGGGTTCCAACCTGAGTTCCTGGAAGGACATCAACGCTGGCGCCCGTGACGCTGTTCCAGACTCGCAGAGTTCCCGACGCATCTGCGGTCACGGCAAACCGACCATCTGCTGTGAGTCCCGCATACGTTGATGCAACCGGGACAGCAGCCGGGGCTTTGCGAGTTTCCACCACGGCAGTGACGGCCGCGGCTTCTGCTGTTGCGGCTTCCTGCTGAGCCTTGCGTTCGGCCAGTCGCTTTTCCGCTCGGCCAATCGCCTGAGTGGCGAAGTCGACAGACTTGCGAGCGATGGTTAACTCTGAGTCCGCCTTTGTGAACGCATCCTTCGCCGCCGCTTCCGCCTTTTCCGCTTCCGTAACGGCAGCTTTCAAGCCTGCATCATCCGGTTTGCCTTCCAGCGATTTTTTAGCTTCCGCGGTCTTTGCAGCGGCTTCGTCGTACTTCTTCTTCGCTTCCGCCTGAACCGGTGTTTGCTTGTCGACGTCGGCCTTGGCTTTGGTTTCCGCTTCCTTCTGTGCGGTTACTTCCTTCTCCGCTTCGCCGATCTGACCATTGATCACGGCGACACGCGAATCAAAAACAGACTTTTGATATTCCGCCTGCTTGAGGCTCCTCTGCGCGGTCGCATCGGCGGTCAACGAAGCCACTTCCTTCGAGTTCCTGATGTCCCAGACGGAGGCCGTTGTTCCGATCAGGAAGGCAGCTCGTTCTGTGGCCGCGTTCATCGAAACCTGAGTCGGGTCGCCAGGCAGATCAAACTTCGCAATCTGCGATCCATCGTCTGACTTCCAGAATTGAACGGTCTTTGTCCCTGCGACAGTGAGCAACCCCGCACCGTTGCCGCTGAGACGAATAATCGGGCCGGCATCGGACTTCACTTCCTGAGTGATCGCAACGGCTCCGGAATCCGCAGCAACAGTCATCAGCCGCACCGAGCCATCGGCCAGCAGGGCAGCGACTCGACCACCATTCAGTTCACCGCTGAGTGATGTCACGGCGCCGGGAAGCGGTTCCGTTTTGTGAGCGACCTGAAGATCTGCGGCTCGAATCACGCTGAGTCTCTGATCTGCCGTTGCAGCAATGATCCACTTTGGTTCGGACGCAAACGAGGTGACGGCAGTGACTGCCTGACCGTCCAGAGCAACCACACCTCGATCCATACCAGAGGCATTCGTGACCACCAGACCTTTCCCGGGAGCGAAGTACAGAACCTCGGAAGTGCCAGCGTGGACTGTTCCCAGTGAAGTGTCTGCCGGAACGCCGAAGACGCTCGCGAGTGACGCAAGATCTCGCTGCCACAGTTTTACGTTGCGATAACCAGAGGTTGCTACGATAGGCTCTGTCGGATGAAACGCGATTGCGTGCACAAAATCCCGATGAGCAACTCCGGCGGGGCCTTTTGTCGCGGAAGATATGATGCTGTTGTCGACGAGCGACGCGGGTGTTTCGGGACGCGACAGGTCATACATCGTCACGTGATTGGCTCTTCCAGCGGTGATGAATCGCCCCGTTGGATCAATGTCCAGCGAATACACGCCCTGAAGGCGAGCGCTGATCGGCTGCCAGTTCATTGCCTTTGCTGCACCGGTACTGCTCTTTGCGCCTTCGGCAATCCACAGCTTCAGGATGCCCAGTTCGCGCGAAGTCAGAGGTTTTGCCTGCCGATCATTTGGCATCGGGGGCATGACCGGTTCTTCGCCTCGTCGCGACAGTTTGTAGAGCAGACTCTCTTCGGGCTTGCCGGCGACGATCGCAGGGCCATTGCTTCCCCCCTTGAGGATCGCTTCGACGTTTTCGAGGACCAGGTCACCTTCATTCGTTGTCACGTTATGACAGGCAATACAGTTTGCCTGCAGAATGGGACGCACGTCCTTTTCAAAGTCGACTGGTCTTCCCAGCGCCGGATCTTCATCCTGAATTGGCTTGAGTTCATCTGCACGGAGTGCTCCAGGGAAGAAGCCCAATGCCGTCAGGATCAGGAGATTGCGGATCATGGCACTATGCCTTGCTTTGTGTCTCAAAAGTCTGAAGGAACAAATCCGTCCTTCACTCAACAATTTTCGCGGCCACAGGAACATCTGTAGAAGCCTGCCGACCATTGAATTCACCAGTGGCCCGGATGACGACATTCGCGATGTCGCCGGGAACGGCATCAGCAGCTGCTGCGATCGTGAGCGTCGCTTCATTCTGATCTGCCGGCACATCGACGGCAGCAGCGGACAACGAAGTCACGCCATCTGGAAGCACAAGAGTCACCTTCATTGGACCGGCAAAGTTGTTCTTTCGTGCGAGGGTGACCTTTACGGCAGCAGACGCACCCTTCTTGATGGCTCCATTGTCGGGGATCGCTGCTCCGACTTTAGCCGGGGCATCGGCAATGCGAATCACCAGAGCCTCTGAGACGGCTCGAACAGCGACGTTGTTCGGCTTCGTTGCGTCTTCGGCCTTCTTCAGCTCAGCATCAGCAGCAGTCTTTGCAGCAGTTGCTGCTTCCACTTCTTTCTGAGCAGCGGTGAGGGCGGCCTGAGCTGTTTCTACTTCTTTCATCTTTGTGACAACATCCGTTTCCGCAGCCGACTTCTCTTTGGCCTTGGTCGCTTCCAACTCTTTCACTTCTGCCACCTGTTTTGCCAGAGCGCCGGCAGCGGCGTTTACGGCTTCGACTTTCTTCGCCGCTTCCTCTGTTGCGGTGGAAGCTTCCTTCAATGCCGTCAGGGCGGCTGCCAATTCTTCCGGTGAACTTGTGGCCGCGGCCTTGATTCCCGTCAGAAGAGTCTGAGCTTTGGAAAGTGCGTCGAGCGATGCTTTCTGATCTCCGACCGCCTTTGCAAATTCATCCCGAAGCTTCTGTTGCTGAGTCGTGTAGGCCGTCAGTTCTTCGCCGATCTTTTTGATGGCCTCGTTCAGGGCGACCACTTTCTGCTGAGCTTCCTTCAGGGCAGCATCCGACGATGTCACTTTAGCCTGATGGGCGACGACTGCAGCTTCGGCGTCGGTAACTCGCTGCTTTGCGCGTTCCGCAAGCCAGGGATTGCGGCGGTAGGGGACTGTCGATGTTCCCTGCAGCAGAATCGTGTTCATGGAAACCGGAGCCTTCTCCTTGAAGTAGACTCTTGCCAGTGCCGAATCTTTCCCCGGTTCAATCGCGAACGGAGGAGCGTCGGTTTCTCCGGGAATGTTGTAAAACGTCAGATCCACCTTGCCATCAAACCCGCCTCGTTTAATCAGCTTCACCGGGATCAGCAACTGCTGGTCCTGTGAGAACGTTGCATTGACGGAATCGACGACGATCGAGAACGGCTGCTCGTCTTTCATGACTCCGGCCACCAGCGATTCTGTCAGCCGTGCCGTTCGGGGCATGCCATTAATCGCGTCGTGAACCAGTGTGGCCACTCTGGCTTCTCTCACCAGTGCGGCATCGCCTTCGCCGCTCTTGCCAACAATACGGATCGGAGCGATCTGTTCTGGCGCATCCGGGGCCGCAGCGAGGACCAGTCGAGCGGATGCCTGGCCAGGGCCGATCACCGTCGGGCGGCACAGAATCCCCGCTGGCAGATTTTCAGCGGACAAGTCAATCGCTGCCGAATGTCCGTCTCGGCGATACGCGTAGACAGTCAACTCGTAGCTTCCCCCTTTTCGGAGACTCGCCGCTCCGCTTGTCGGAGGGGCTTTGCCGTCGGCCGAAGGAAACGCGTCAAGAACAACCAGACTGTAGTCCGGTTTTGGCTGACGCACGGAGAGACGATACTGCAGTCTGGCATCGCCGCGAGCCTCGTTGTATCGGTCTCGAAGGCGAACACGATATGCGCCGTCTTCGGGAACATCGAGGCGGAACGACGGATCGTCGCTGAGGGTTGGGAGTTCCGCACCGCCCGGGTTCTGTCGATCATCATCTTCCGTTGCCAGCCGATTGTAGGTGACCGTTCCGTCAGGATTCGTGATGATTCGTTCGACCATCAGCAGTGGATCAGCGATCGAACCCAGTCGCTGAGCGAACACTTCAATGACCCACGATTCGCCTTTCTTCGCGTCGAAGCGAAAGACGTCTTCGTCACCTCGTTCGGCGAAGGAGCCAGTTGCTTCGAATGGAGCGCTCACTGGTTGTTCCGGCACATCAGTCGCTTCAGACACTGCGACTCGATCACTTCGACCAACCTGCACCAGATTCCCGTCGACACCATTCCACCAGAAGCTATCCGCAAACGCCGAGGTTGCACTGGCACCCGTCAGACTGGCCACAGGTGTCGGAGCAATCGTGTATTCCTTCTGATAGACCGTGTGGCCGTTCAGCTTGCGATCCGTTGGCTGTCCGCCAGGGAGATTTCGGCCAAAGACCATCACTCGTGACGGTGCATTGCCGGCAACAAACGGTGGGCTGATCCAATCGACAATTGGCCGCGAGTCAAAGGCCAGCCGATACACAAACTGATCACCGCCGCTGTAGACCGCATCCTGAACTCGCAGCACGAGCTCTTCATCCTGAGTCGGTGTCCAGATCAGGCTGGCTTCAAGGGAAAAGATCCGGCGAGCTTCAATCAGTCGCTTCCCCGAGGAATTAAACAGCTGAAGCAATGGCTGCATCGTCGAATCGAGCCTCGCGGCTTCCGACCGAATGACCAGCGTCTGTCCGGCTTTCACAGGAATGCGATAAAAATCGACGTCGGTCCCTCCATTGGCCCGAGCATTCACGATGCTGTCCGGTGCGACGACCATAGCCTGAGCAGCAGCGTTATTGGGCTCCGTCTCGGAAACTTCCGGAAGAGTATCCACACGAAACAGTCGTGGATTGCTGATCCCGAAGAGTCCTCGACAACGTACATCGTAGAGTCCCGGAGGAACATCCGGCGCAACGGTGACCGTGAAGGTGTTGGCAACGGGATTGCCATTCGCATCCTTCTTTCCGGCCGCAGTGATTCCCGGATGACTGAAGACCATCTGATCGACTTCGTCCAGGTCGACTCCGCCACCGATGGTCACATCGACGGACGTCCCCTGCTTTGCTCCCGGAGGAAACACGGACGTCATTCGAGTCTGTGGCAGCTGCCCAAACACACTCGTCGCCAGCGACACAAACATCCCAAATGCGATCAGGCGAATCGAAGTCATAGGCCATCTCTGAGAGAAATTCAGGGTTCGTCGGCAACCTGTGCACGCGTATCCGCGTGAGAGGGAAACAGGTGCGTCAGTTCAAGGAAGCCTTACGCGCGATCCGACAGCGTTCGTCGATCGCGCGAAGCTTCAGTCGTTCCGTCAGTGGTTGAACTGGAACTCTTTCGTGTTAATCAGGGCCCAGACAATATCTTCGAAGCCTCGTCGAGGATTCTCCGTATGGCGGCCAAGATAGCTGATGGCAACCTGCAGTTCATCGGCTGCCGGTTCGCGTGAGAAGACCCAGCGATACAGTTCGCGAACCTTCTCTTCCTGCGATCGTGATGTGTCGGCAGCCAGACATGCCGTGCGTGCTCCGTCGCGAGCGATCTTGTCCTGAATCTCACGGCCGTTCAGCAGGTGAAGACTCTGAGCCAGATTTGCATCCATGCTGCGTTCGCATTCGCAGGCCGTGTCACCCTTTGGCTGGCCGAAGACCTGCAGAAAGTACGTAGAATTAGAGGCATCCGCCAGCTGCATCGCTCGAGTTCCAGCGGGCATGCCACCGAAGTTTTCGCTCGTGTCGGTCACCTGATGGAACGCGTCATAGAGAACTTCTGCACTCAACCGACGAGGGTAGTAGCGGGAGAAATTCTGCTTGTCGCTGCCGTTATATTCATTTGGCAGGGCGCTGAGCTGGTAGGTCTTCGAACGGCAAATGGTTCGAATCAGATCCTTCAGATCAAATCCAGACGCGATGAAGTGCTTTGACAGCCCTTCGAGCAATTCCGGATTCGCTGGAGGATTCGTCGCTCGCATATCATCTTCAGGCTCAACGATGCCACGGCTGAAGAAGTGTTTCCAGTAGCGATTCACCACCGATTTCGCGAAGAATGGATTTGACGGATCGGTCATCCAGTCCGCCAGACGAACGCGAGGATCCTGGTCAGCCGCCACGGTATACGGCGCGGAGCCCAGCCCCGTCGGAATCAACGCCTTGCCGGTTCGAGGGTTGCTGGCCGATGCCATGCCTTCGTTGTGGAAGACTCGACGATCCCTCATGTTGCCGCTGGCGTTCGGAATCACCTTCTTGCCAACTCGGCTGTAGAACGCAGCCATGCCGTAGTAATCATCCTGGCTCCATTTTTCGAACGGATGATGATGGCAGCGAGCACACTGGATTCGGAGCCCCAGGAACAGCTGCGCCGTGTCTTCCACCTGTTCTTCAACACTGTCCACATCACGATACCAGGTCACCGCCGGATTGATCTGAGGATCACCAGACGCTGTAACGATGTCGCGCACAAACTGATCATATGGAGTGTTGTCGTAGACACGGTTCCAGATCCACTGATGAAACAGCATGGTTCCAGGACCGTCTTCGCCACCATCCTTTTTGTTTCGAAGGACGAAGTTCCACTTGTTCGCGAAATGATCGGCATACGCAGTGCTGTCCAGCAGCCTGTCAATCAGGCGATCCCGTTTGTCGGCGGACGTATCGGCGAGGAAGGCTCGCACTTCTTCATCCGTTGGCAGCACACCAGCGATGTCAAGGGAAACTCGGCGCAGGAACGTCGCATCATCACACAGTTCCGACGCCGGGATGCCAAGCTGCTTCAACTTTCCGAACACCGCTTCGTCGACCAGATTGTTCGGTGTGGGCATCTTTGATGTATCGGCCCCAAGAGGAATCGTCGCGCGAAATGTGGCAACCTGACCCTGATAACGAGCCATGATGGCCACTTCGCCGGACAGATCGAGCGTGCTGACGAGTCCCGTGACGCTGGACTCTGCCATCTCGCTTTCGTTGGCTTCATACAGCGCCATGCGGGTCACATCTTCGGTTGTTCCATCGCTATAGGTTGCGATGACGGCAATCTGCTGTTTGGAATTCCGGGTCAGCGTGCGTGCCTCAGGAACACATTGGATGGATGTGACGTAAGGATCCGTGTCGGAGCCGTAAGGCATACCCTGCTCAATCCATTGCACCAGCAGATTGTATTCGTAACTGCCCTGATCCATTCGCTTGCCGCCACCATGAGGATTCGCGCCGATGGCTTTGGTCAGAAGCAGGCTTTCCTGGGGCATGCCAGGAAAGATACGACGTCCACGAGCTTCCTTGCGAAGAAACTCGTAGTCTTCTTCAGGCACGAAACCAAGCAGTGCAAGGCGAAATCCGTTCTGGCCCCCAGACTTCCCATGACACCCGCCGCCATTGCAGCCCAGCTTTGTGAAGATTGGCACAATCTGATTTCGGAAATTGATCGGCAGAGGATTCGCGAAACCAGTTACCGTCACTTTCAGCGTATCGGTCTTATCACCGAGTGTCGCGGTGACGGCAACTTCACCATCCGCCGAAGGGACCGCCATTCCCGTGGAGTCAATCTGCAGAACCGCGGGATCGGAAAGTGTCCACGTGACATCACGGGTTGCATCCGTAACGCTGCCGTCGGCATGAGTCGCCGAGACCAGAAGTTGCTGACGAGCATCGCGGCTGCGAATGGCGATCGCATCGGTGGTTGATGGACCAATCTCGATCTTCACAACTTCAGCGAAGACAGCCGATGTGCCGGACAGCATCATTGCGGCAATCGAAAACAACCGGGCAAACGTCATTGGAAATCTCCTGCTCGGTGGGAATACCGACATCGTGTCAGTACGGAATGGTTGGTTGAAAACGGAGGCGAATGCCCACTGCCCGACATGTTTGCCTGACAGTTTGAGAACACCCTGCTGGAATCGCAGTCAAAAGGAGGGATGTTCAGAAGGGTTTGTCAGAAGGGGATTCTGACGATTCTGAACGGCTGGATAATGTGCAGGCTATTTCCTGAGCCGCAGGTGTCAAGTCCCGAATCGTTCTTCCGCACTTTCGCTCGTTTCTGATTTCAAGATGCAACGCTTTTGATGTTGACACAGGGCCAAACCGGTGAGCCGTTATTCCCGGCGACGGCGCGACATTGAACGATTTCTCCGGCCGGGCAATCTGGGAACTGTGCTGTTGTTTCTTTGCGACGGCGTTGCAATTTGGCTGACCCTGTCGCGAAAATGTGGGTCCTACCTCAATGACCTTCCTCCGTCTTTCGAGGCCGCAATGGCTCCGAGGAACCGGAACATGTCCGCCCAACGAATGGAATCCACTCCCATGCTTCAGCAAATCGGACATCTCGCAACAGAAAACACGTTACCTGTGATTGCACAAAATCTTTCGGCCAGCGTTCATTCGCGGTCTCCGAGTATTCTCCATGCTTTGACTGCTCGTGAATCTGCCCAATTGGGGCAGATTCGTCATCTGATGAGTGTGACTTCAGCATCGTGTCGCGATGCAAACATCAAAAAATCAGCGCATCGAGTGAACACCGTGGGCCTTTCTATGCTGGTCACCATCCTGATGATCCTGTCGTCTTCGTCACTGCAGGGCAGTCCCATTGCAGATGATCCAACACCGGAGCAGATTGAGTTTGTCCGAAGCAAGGTCATCCCGATCCTCGAATCGCGTTGCTACGAATGTCATGGCAGTCAGGAAACTGTGGAAGCGGAACTGCATGTGAATTCTCGCAAGGCCCTTCTGAAGGGGGGAGAATCCGGAGCCGCGATTGAACCGGGTGAGCCCGATCGAAGCCTGATCATTCAGGCGGTCCGTTACGAAACATTTCAGATGCCACCTCGGAGCAAAATGCCGGATGAGGAAATTGAAATCCTGGTGAAGTGGATCAAGGAGGGCGCTCACTGGCCCGAAGACCTTGAGTCCGCCGCTGCTCCGATCAAACGCGCAGAGTTTCCTCTGAAGGAACGCATGCAGGCTCACTGGGCCTGGAAGAAGATTGATCCGCAAAGTCCGCCTGCTGTGAAACTGACGGAATGGCCAGCGACTCCGATCGACCACTTTGTTCTCTCCAAATTGGAAAGCAGCGGCCTTACTCCGGCACCGGATGCGGATCGACGCGCGCTGATTCGCAGAGTCTATTTTGATCTGACAGGTCTTCCTCCTTCTGTGGAGCAGCAGGAGGCCTTCTTTAAAGATCCTTCGCCAACTCCTGTGGCACTAGAGAAGGTTGTGGATCAGCTACTTGCGTCGCCACAGTTCGGCGAACGCTGGGCACGGCATTGGCTGGATCTTGTTCGATACGCGGAGACTCTGGGGCACGAGTTTGATTTTCCGCTTCCGCATGCGTGGCGTTATCGCGATTACGTCATTCGAGCACTTAACGACGATCTCCCCTACGATCAGTTTGTGCGGGAACACATCGCGGGCGACCTGCTCAGCAACCCACGCCGCCATCCGGTAACGGGCATCAATGAGTCCATCATTGCCACCGGATTCTGGTTTCTCTGCGAAGACAAACATGCACCAGTCGATGTGAAAGCCGAAGAAGCCGTGCGCATCGACAACCAGATTGATGTCTTTGGAAAGACATTCCTCGGCCTGACGATCGCGTGTGCTCGGTGCCACGACCATAAATTCGATCCGATCACGGCGGAAGACTATTACGCATTGTCCGGCTTTCTGCAGAGTTCACGGCGACGCGTCGAATGGCTGGATCCGAATGGTGATCAGGCAAAACTGATTGCCGACATCCAGCAGCAAAAGCAGCAGGCCGCAACGACGCTGAAGAATGAGTTGGCGAAATGGGATGAGGCTCGATTTCGAGGACTGCTGTCAGCGGCGATGGCTGATCTTCCGGTCGCTGAATCCGATCCAGACCATGTTCACGTCGTGAAAATTCGCGACATACTTGGAAAGCCTGAGACGCTGCATATGTCGCATCCGCTTTCTCTTCTGGCAAGCCTGAAGCAAAAGCCGGCCGGAACCGACGCAGCCGCTGTGATCCGGCAGTGGCTGGAACAGCGCACCAAAGCACAGGCCAGCCATTCGGCCACGTTCGACAACCTTCCAAAGTCTGGTAATGCGGTTCTGGCCGATCTGCGAAACGGCTTGCCGAAAGACTG
>CAZIGZ010000053.1:11072-36587 GCA_964538835.1 uncultured Chitinophaga sp.
TTTGCCTATGGACAGGCGTTCGATGGCTGCAGTCCGGATTCCATATCAGTGGCACCGGTGGCCGAATCTGTTCGGCCGGTGCAATCGAGACTGTTTACTTCGCTGCCAGCGACACAACCAGGTGCACTCACGATTTCGGCTTTGCAGGATTCGATGGCCTGGGTTTGGGAGCCGAACGCCTGTCGCCCGGTCGCAAACTACGGCGTTTCTTCAGCGGGACTGTCACCGATGCTTCGCGGAACCCTGCATTCGCCAGAATGGGGGCTGCAGCATCCGGAAGTGCACGTCCTCGTGGCAGGTCGTGCCGCTCGTGTTCGTCTCGTCGTGGACGGTTATGTGATGAATGAGTTCACGGAGCTGCTGTTTAGCGGGCTGCGTCAGCCGATCGACACGGACGGGCAATTTCGATGGATCCGAATCGCAGGTGATCTCGGGCGATATCCCGGACATCGCTGCCATCTTGAATTTCTTGATGAAGGAGACGGATGGTTTGCCGTGAAGGAAGTTCGCCTCGTGGCCAATCGCGACCAGACGTTTGAAGTGCCCGTAGAGATTGCTCAAACCAATCGGCAGCAATTTTCACCCGAGCAGTCTGCAGACGAGATTGTCACGAAGATCGCTTCATCGCTCGCGAGTGATCCGGCTTTTGCAGCTGTGTTTGCGGATGCTGCTTTGTCTTCATCAGAAGCAGCAAAGACCATCGAAGGCTGCTGCAGCAAATGGCGGTCACTGGCAGAAGTTGGAGTCGGGGGCGATCCCGTGCTCGTAATGTGCGATGGAAGCGGAGAAGAAGAGCACATCTTTGTTCGAGGCAACACAAAGAACGTGGGACCGATCGCTCATCGCCGACTGATGACCGCACTGGATGGAGGTCGTCCACTGGCCAATGCCGAACGGAGCGGTCGCCTGGAACTGGCTGATCGAGTTCTGGCGGACGATAATCCATTCCCGGCACGCGTCGCTGTGAACCGCGTCTGGCAGTTGCTTTTCGGCCGAGGTATCGTGCCATCTCCGGACAACTTCGGTGTCCTGGGCGAAGCTCCTTCTCATCCGGAACTGCTGGACTACATGGCCGATGAGTTTCGCCGCGACGGATGGTCTCTGAAGCGACTGATCCGACGTATGGTGCTGAGCCGAGCTTACCAGATTTCCAGCCAGCGAATCCCTTCGGCGGAAGAGAAGGATCCGACGAATCTTCTGCTGCACCGATTCAGTGTGCGAAGAATCGAAAGTGAAGTTCTGAGGGACTCCATTCTCGCGATCTCAGGCCGACTTGATCTGGCACAGTACGGTCCGCCAGTTCCTGTCTACCTGACCGCCTTCATGCAGGGGCGAGGCCGTCCGGGAAGTTCCGGGCCACTCGATGGTGCGGGACGGCGAAGCGTGTACCAGTCTGTGAATCGGAACTTCCTCAATCCCTTTATGCTGACCTTTGATACTCCGCAGCCGGCAACAACCGTCGGGCGCAGAGCAAAGTCCAATGTACCGGCTCAGGCGCTCATCATGCTGAACAGTGAGTTCGTTCACGCTCAGGCAGATGTCTGGGCCAAACGACTGGCGGCATCAGCTGACGAGGTAGACGTCATCGAGCTGGCTTACCGCCAGGCCTTCGCGCGGCTTCCTGAACAGAACGAGCGCCTCGCCATGAATCAGTTCATTCAGGACCTGGCTGTTGCTCAGCAGTTGCCACCGGATAAGGCGGTCCACAACGAGACCGTGCTCCGGGAAGTCTGTCACGTTCTGCTGAACAAGAAGGAACTGCTCTACATCGACTAACTGCTGGGGCAGGTTTCAAAGCCGGTCGCAGAAGTCTTAAGACTTCCGGAAGCACCTGGAATTCTTCTGAAACCAGTTACACCATCGACCGCTGGCTTTGTGGAGCCGTCAGAACCTGAGTGTCGTCTGGCCTTTGGCAAGGTCGAAGCACGCCGCGATGTTTTGGTTCTCAAGGACATACGTTCCCCCACGCAGGTTTCGTCGACTGCTGACTTTTTCCAGCGGTTGTGATGAGCCGTTATGGACAACAGACACTTCGGATGACGAAGTTGCCTTCCATTCAATCGTGAAGTTCGGGCAGTGGTAGGGTGCGGTAAGTCGGACAGAGTTGCCGTCCTTGCGAATGGTGGTGAGCTGTCTCGCCGCCCAATATCTTGAGACCTCGCTGAGTTTCATCCAGATCAGATTGTCGAAGGCCGCTTTCAGACGACGGACGACTTCTTTGAAGACATTGAACCCCAGTTCATGACCATTGAAGTGAATTCCCGTCCAATGACAGACCATCAATGCTGGTTCGCCTCTTCGAATCACATCAACCATTCTGCCGGCTGACAGATCGGCCGTAATGAACCGATCTGCGCCTTCCGGAGTCTGATTATCCCAGCCTCCGGTCCAGTCTCCCGTGCAGCCTCGAACATGCACCACACATTCCGGATTGTCCGTGTTCAGCTTGTGGACGTTCTGAACCAGCGGTGCGACACTCGCCGTGCCTTCGGACGACAAGTCGCGAAAGTAATGGGGAATTTCAGCCTGAAAGACATCGCGAACGGACTGAAACGTTCCCTCGGCAAGCTGGGGACGTGCTTTGCTGGCAAATCCACCCGGAGTCGTAACTCCTTCGCATGGCAAACCGATGCTCTTCAGGATTTTCAAAGCGTAAGCCATGTAGGAGGCAAGCTCATCGGTGGAACGTCCGGTCGCCCAATCCCAGTTCTCCATGAACTTCAGCGATGTGTCTTCGTACGGATGTCCGGTGGAAAGGTCGATGACGCGAGTATGCGTCACCATCTCTGGGTGAATATCCCAGTTCGGCATCATGAGTGTGCGAACGAGATCGATGCTTTGCTCAAGTTCCCCGCGCGTCCAGCCGGGCAAGACACGATCCAGGCGTCCGACGCAGGCGGGATAAGGAACGATGCTGTACTTTCCTTTCACTCCTTCTTCTGCACACCATTCCCCGAACTTCCGGACGAAGGTATCGGGAATCTCAACTGGCCATTCTCGCCACGGCAGTGACGCATGAGGCGACCGGGGACCAAGTGCCTCTGCAAACTGGGGCACAGCAAATCGATTCAGATTCACAAGGCATGTTGAGTCATCAATAATCAGTCCCACGGGAACTCTGTCGCACGGATTCAGAACTCTCACTGACGAGTCCCGCTCGGGGCGTTCACCAGCCTCCTGGGCATTCAGCAGTCCGGAAGCTCCGGCGATCGCCGCTGCTGCAGTTGCCATCCATTCGCGTCGACCTGTCCGCAGATGTTTGATTGTCTGACTCCTTACTTGTGGACTGTTCCGGATGCGTCAACGTCGCGGCCGGCTGACTCTACCGCTGGCCTTCGGATGGAAGTGTTTTGGGATACTGACGACGCCCCTACTTCTCGGGCACGTAGATTCTCAGATCGTCGAAGTTGCCAATGTCGTCGAAAGACCCGAAGCCGATGCGGCCCGAGGTGAACGTCTTATCGGTGGCTGTCATCACGGGCGTAGTGAGGTCATCAAAGTAGACCGTGATTTCCCCGGAATCGACGTTACGAACGATGCGAGCACGGTGCCAGCCATCGGTCCACGGTGTTCCATCAGTTGTCTTCGTGGAGATCTTCTTTCGGGCTTCATTATTCACGATGAAGATCTGATTGGCGTGGTCGTCTGTCTTCTTCCCGAAGTGAACATAGTACAAATGAGCATCATCCTGATATCCGAAGAACAGGCACAAAGAGCGATGAGGATAATCGGCGATGGTTGACTGAAATCGAATGTCCATGACGAACGAAGACACTTCCAGGTCTTTCACCAGCGAGCGATTCAGAGGGGAACGGAAGGGCGGTTTGAAGTTGCTGTCCTTCTTTGTCAGGGCGATCACGTGGTTGCTGTCCTGCTTCAGGAGACTCCACGCGGTCGGGTCAGTCGGTTCGTATTTTTCGATCGAACCACTTTCGAAGTCTTCGCTGAACAGGAGCCGCATCTTTTCCGGCGGAGGTGGCAGCGGCTTGTCATCCGCCTGGCTGTCAGGCGAAAGTCCAGTCAGGAACATACAAACGGGAATGAGCAAACAAACGGTCAGGCGTGACATTCTAATCTCTCCCTGGTTCAGTCGTGGGGTGTTTTGAAACCTGGTACTCTTCTCGCAGTGTCATGCGAATGCGACAGCCATCGGCGGGCTTTGTTGAGACGCCTGCTTTGGCGGGGTTGTCAGGCGACAAGGCCTGGAACTTTGCCAGCTTCACAAAAGAGCCGACAACGAGGGCAACTTCAAGCTGCCCCAGATGCTTTCCTGGACAGACACGCGGCCCGTGTCCAAAACCGAAATGCAGCATCTCCTTGGAATCCACATGTCGCTCCGCCAGAACACGCCAGCGATCGGGAGCAAAGTCCTCTGCAGGATATCCAGTGACGGCAGTACCCCAGTGGTCTTCATGACGGTTGGCGTGCCAGACATCAAGAAGGATGTGAGTCCCTTTCGGAATATGAATCTCGCGACCATCATTCGTCCCGACGATCACATCCGCACTGGCTCGACGCGGAAGAAAGTAGAGCGATGGCGTCAGGCGCAGAGTCTCATCAAGAACACGCGTCAGCAGGACAGCATTGTTCAGGATCTCCGGCGAATAACGATCCACCGGCTGCAGTTCGCGATAAAGCTGTTCCTGAATGTCAGGATGGCGAGCAAGATGTGAGACGGCCCAGGCTGCGTACGAAGTCGTTGCCTCCAAAGCCCCGGCCAGGAAAACTCGCAGGTTGGTTTTCAGAGCCTCATCCGGGACATCTGACTTAAACTGTCGCCACAGCCCATTTCCCGATGCTCTTTTCGAAAGCACAATCTCCGTCAATTGTTCAAAATCCGCCCGAGCGGCCTTCAGCCGATCTCGCTGTTCTTTCCCCGGACGAGTCAGAAAGCCTGGCACCGGGAGGCGTTTCATGACGGTGTCACGGACAATGTCGTCGATCACCACTTCCAGCGCAGGGACGTAGCGGTTTCGAATATCGTCATAGGAAACCTCCGCGCCGAAGAAACTGTTCGTCAACATCTCTAGCATCACAGGCTTGATCTCGGCTTCCAGCAAAACATCCACCGAGCCTCCCTGTTCACTCGCCCTCTGCCGACAGACTTCCAGGCGGTCTGCTACCGTTTCGCGAAACGTCTGAAAGAACTCATCAAAGTTCTCAGGCTGAAACAATGTCGACTTTCCAAATGGCGATGCTGCCAGCTTCTTCTGATTCCGCCATTGAGCACCGTTGGAATAAAGCAGCGAATCGACTCCGGTCGCCCTCGCAATGCCGTCCGACGGCAACGTGTCTCTATCAAACTGCCCCTCCTTGTCACCCGTTTCCACAGTGATTGCCCGAATCAGCTGAGGATCTCTCGTGACGAGGAACGGAGCGATGCCGGGAATATTCAGGTAAACAGTGTGACGACCGGAACCGGACATCGAGTCTGCGTCGACAAACAGACTCTCAAGAATCTGAATCGGTTCACGAAAATTCCACGGATGAGGGAAGGGCAGACTGCGACGAAAACCACTCGACATCAGAAGTGGTACGCGAGTTGGATTCACGGTGCCGTGAAACGGAGACTCTCCCAGAAGCTGCCAGAGAAAACGAAACATGCCATTCAGCCAACAAGAATCGTGCAGGAAGACTCACCATCGCATCATGCGGTGAACCGAACAATACGTCAGGCATGGAAGTTTCTCCATCGAAGACCCGCATACCTCAGCGATTCCCCCTTCGTTGTGCCCAGTGCGGATCTGGATCCTGTGTGATCGCTTGATTTCATTCGCTCTGATTCAGTACAGACCATATCTTCCTGTTGCCCGGCCACCCCCAAATGCCGGACCACTCCTTTTGGACTCGATTCATATGACGCTGGTTTATTCCGACGACGTGTTTTTGAAGCACCAGACAGGACAACATCCGGAATGTCCTGCCAGAATCGAAGCCATTCACCGTCGGCTCAAAGCATCGCCGATTTTCACCCAGCTGACTCATGTGCCGATTGCTCTGGCAGACGATGCCGATATCGCGGCGGTACATTCTGCAGGACATCTGGCGAAGCTTCGTGAATGGTCTGCGGCGGGAGGTGGACGCGTCGAAGTCGATACGGTCATGAGCAAAGATTCTGCCGACGTCGCCTGCTGGGCTGCGGGCACTGCGGTTGATGCCGTGAAGCGAGTTCTGGCGGGCGAAGACAAAAATGCGATGTGCCTCGTGCGACCGCCTGGTCATCACGCAGTGCCCGGAGGACCGATGGGATTTTGCCTTCTGGGAAATGCCGCAATCGCTGCGCGGGCGGCGATTAAGCGATTCGGCGTGTCACGAGTTCTCATCGTGGACTGGGACGTCCACCATGGCAACGGAACGCAGGACGTGTTCTACGAAGATGAGCAGGTTGGCTTCTTCTCCTCACATCGATTTCCGTTCTATCCCGGAACCGGCCGCAAGACAGAGACCGGACGAGGAAAAGGGCTGGGGAACACGTTCAATCTTCCGTTCGAATTCGGAGTGACTCGCAGACGATTCCTCAACGACTTCACTGCGGTTCTCGCCACTGCCGCCGACAAAGTTCGACCGGAACTCGTCATCATCAGCGCGGGGTTTGATGCTCATGCTGAAGATCCCGTTGGGAATCTCGGGCTGGAAACCGAAGATTACAAGACGCTCACCGAAGCAGTCATGGACGTCGCACGCACCCATTCCGATGGCCGAATCGTCAGCGTCCTCGAAGGGGGCTACAACTGCGAACGGCTGGCGGAGTGTGTTGAGCTGCATTTGCAGAATTTACTCAAAAGTCAACGGGATACGCTCAACCACGCTGAGATGTAACATTCCGGTGCTTCGGCTCAAGCGTCCGCATCCATCGATGATGATCGAGACGTTGCAATTGATGGACGAGTTCCGGATTTCTGCGGCAAACGAGTCTCTCAACGGCAGTGTACTACTATGACACCGTCAGAGATTGAGCGACACAACGTCTTCCTGCGACTCTACGTAACCAATGAAGAGTCGCTCAGGTCATTTGTGCGCGCCCTGGTCCCGACGATCGAGGACTCGCGAGACGTGATGCAGCAGGTGGCTGCAGTCCTTTGGCGGAAATTCGAGGATCTTGGCAGTGAATCCGAGTTTCGAAAATGGGCGTTCGGTGTTGCTCGCCTGGAAGCACTGCAGTTTCGACGAACAAAGGCTCGCGATCGACTCATCTTTGATGAAAGCGTCCTGGAACTTCTGGCGGATGCTGCTGATGAGGCCGCTGACACACTGACACGTGAGCGAAGCGTTCTGGAACACTGTGTGTCGAAGTTACCTGAGGCTCACCGTGTGCTCGTCCAGGCCGCCTATGCGCCCGGGGTCCGTATTGAAGACTTAGCGCTGCAGTTGGGACGCACCGCGATGTCGCTTTACAAAACGCTGCATCGGATTCGAATGTCCCTGATGGAATGTACAAGACGTGCACTTTCGGAAGCAGGATCATGAGTTCGTCTGAAGATCAACTCGACATTGCCCGGAGATACCTGGATGGCTCGGCCAACGAAGAAGATGTACTAAGACTTGAAACATTGCTCCGGGAAAACCCCGCCTTTCGGACCGAGTTTCTGAGGTACCTCAATATCGATTCGGCGCTTGCAGGCGTTCGAATGGACGCGATGTCAAGCTTGCCGCGGAACAGAGATGAGAACTCCGGTCATCGAATACGCAGGACCACGGTCGTGCTCGGGCTGATGTTTGGATTGCTCTGCGGCCTTCTAAGTGCTTCGCTGGTTTGGGCCATGTCAGAGCCAACTTCTGAAGCGACGACGGAACGGCTTCCGTATTTCTTCGACGGGGGGTTTGAATCCTCCGCTGGGCGCATTCCTTCAGGTTTCCCACGTGAGGTCGGCCTCTGGAGTGGCGATACCGCTGAGGTTGTCCGAGCTGAAGGTTCCGCCGTCCGGGAAGGCACGCAGCGACTTCGGTTTGTCCGACCGGGAGCTGATTCCGCTGCACTGTCCGAAGAGGCAGTCTCGTGCGACGTGTTTCAGATCGTTGACCTGCGGAATCTGCGGTCAAAGATCGGACCGCAGGAAGATGCCGTTCTGGAGTTGTCAGCTGACTTTCTGGATGGCAGAACCAAACCTGCAATTTCCGTCACGTTTATCTGCCAGTTATTCGTCTTCACCGGACAATCAGATGCCATTCACGCGGAATGGCCGCACAATCTTCGCAACGCGATCGGCAGTGGAGCCGTGTTGGCAGATTCGATTGGTGGAGTACCGAATCAATGGCAGCGACTGACAAGCCGTTGCCTGCTGCCGGACCAGGGAGATTTTGCGATTGTCCAACTGGGCGTTCGCCGAAATTTGCCGCAAGTTGAACTCGGACTGCAGTTCGTCGACGATGTCGTTTTGTCTTTGAAGACTCAACCAAAACTGCCAACACGGAGTGTTCCGTGAGGTGAGGATTCCTGTCGACAACGATCCGCTGTCCATCTCATCGTGCCACCATCGGAAGTCTCCTCAGTTCGATCCAAACGGGGTTACCAAATGCTTCGAATCATCATTACGTTGATCATGGTATGCCGGGGCACCTGCGGGTTTGCCGAGGATGTTGACTATCCTTTCGAGACGGATGAGCCGCAGAAACATGGCTGGCCACTGACTGCTGAAGAACGAGCCTATGTTGTTGACAGGCCGGAGTATGAACGGCGTCCGGGACGGGAACAAAACAAGCACCTTCCGGCAATGTGGCCGGTCTGCCCGTCAGCCGGACATTGGGGAGGCTCTGCATGGCTGGATACACATGCAAGACTTGTTGATTACGTCAAAGCCAACCCAGGTCCGGTAGACATTCTGCTTGTGGGGGACAGCATCACACAGCAATGGGGAAGTCCGCTCGACAAGGGAGTGTTCAACGAAGCGTGGCGAAGTCGATTCGGGAACTACAAAACACTCAATATTGGGATCGGGGGAGACAAATCACAGAATGTCCTCTGGCGACTTGATCATGGAGGTGTTGACGGGATTGAACCGAAACTCGTTGTGCTCATGATCGGTAATAACAACATGTTCTTCACACCGGAAACCGGGATCGAAGCCGCGGCAAAGGGTGTGGAAATGTGTGTCGTGAATCTTCGTAAGAAGTTCCCGGGCACACACATTCTTGTGGCCAAAATCCTCCCATGCCACGCTCCCGGCGACAGATTCTATGAAGATATCATCAAGACCAACGCGGTCATCGATTCGCTCAGACTCGACCGCACTCCCGGGGTGCAGGTTCTGGATCTGACAGATGCTTTTGTGAACCCTGATGGCTCACTCAGGGAAGGACTCTTTACTGCGGACAATATCCACCTCTCGCCGGAGGGCTACGATGTTTATGCCGAACGTCTGCAGCCGATTATTCACCTGAAACTTGAAGGGAAGGGACTCGGTGGCGACGTCGTTCTGCCTAACGCAGCGAAGGTCTCTTCGTCGAGCGTGAAGATGGTGCGTGAGAACGAAACAGCTTCAGCCGCACGCCTGGCCCAGCTGCCGGAAGTCGTTTTGCAGCCGACTCCTAAGTCAAAAGACGGCAAATCACTGATTTATCCCTACGGGCCCTACAATGAAGGCAAGATGGATCCACAGGTCTCCGGCTGGCCCCTGAGCGCAGCAGAAGTCGCCTGGGTATCAAAAGGCGAGTACTTTCGGAAACCCGGTCATGAGGTTTCGAAGCATCTTCCCGAAATGTGGTTTGTGACTCCCACCGCTGCACATTGGGAACCAGAGAACGGGGCTCAGGGTAACGCATGGCTTGATCACCATGCCGCGTGCATTTCCATGGTGCAGGCCGCCGGATCTGACATAGAGATAGCGCTTCTGGGAGACAGCATCACACAGGGCTGGGGCGGTGGCTGGGATAAGGCACCATTCAGCAATGTCTGGACAGAACATTTTGGCAAGCAAAAAACGGTCAATCTTGGAATTGCCGGTGATCGTATCGAAAACCTGCTGTGGCGTCTGGATCACGGGGCATTGGATGGAGCTTCTCCAAAAGTCATCGTCTTAATGATCGGCGTGAATAATGCGCCACTTGTGGAGGCCAATGGAGTCCCCGCCGCCTCAGCCGCACACGGAATTAAGCTTTGTGTTGAGAATCTTCGGATGCGTTGTCCAGACGCGAAGATTGCCGTCGTCAAATTGATTCCGGCGTTCGATCCCGCGAAAGAGACCGGATTGCGAATCCGAGAAATCAACTCGCTGCTCGAGACATTGAAACTCGATGCGGATGAACAGGTTCAGGTCATCGACTGCTGGGATGATTTCTGCAACGCAGACGGTAGCCTCCGAAAGGAGCTCTATGCCGATGGTCACCTTCATCTTGGTAGAGCAGGATACGCGGTCCTCGCCAATCGGCTGAAAATGGCGCTGACACTGTCACAGGATTGACCACACTCCATCGCTGTTTCGGTCTCTGGATTGAAGCGGATGATACTCCCAAGGATAACAGACGGAGGAGAGCGGACGGACGTCGATTTCGCTCATCAGATTGACGGACGGACCATTTCCCGGCACCATGCAGGACCTGCCGCGAGACCGGCGATACAGGATTCATCCCTGTTGCCGGATTTGCAACTCATTCCTGCCTGATGGAGTATCGAAATGAACCCACGTTCTTCCGCCAGTCGACGCAGCTTTCTGGGAACGACCGCCGCCTTGTCCGCCGCCACGATGACGGCGTATGCTCAGGAAGGGACAGCGCCCGTCGATAAGGTTGTCGTCGGAATCATGGGAACCAGTCGAGGTGCCTCGCTGGCATCGGTATTTGCGTCGCTGCCAGGCGTTGAGGTCAGATATGTCTGCGATGTCGACAGCAACCGCCTGAAGGCGCTTCAGGAGTCACTGGGCAAGAGCGTTCCCTACACAGTCATTGGCGTGACCGACTTTCGGAAGATCCTCGACGACAAAGACGTCGATGCTCTCGTCTGCGCGGCGCCAAACCACTGGCACGCGCCGGCTGGAATCATGGCCTGCGTGGCGGGAAAGCATGCGTACGTCGAAAAGCCATGCAGCCATAATCCACGCGAAGGCGAGATGCTCGTTGAGGCCGCACGGAAGTACAAAAAGTGCGTCCAAATGGGCAACCAGCGTCGCAGCAGCGACAAGATTCAGCAGGGAATCCAGCTGTTGAAAGACGGAGCGATTGGGCGTGTGTATTACAGCCGCAGCTGGTACGCCGCGAACCGTGGTCCGATGGGAAACGGCACCCCAGCGCCTGTTCCTCCACATATCGATTACGACCTCTGGCAGGGCCCTGCTCCGCGAGTGCCGTTTACGTCCAACCGGCTGCATTACAACTGGCACTGGAACTGGCATTTCGGCAATGGCGAACTGGGGAACAACGGTGTGCATTCAATCGACCTGTCTCGCTGGGGTCTGGGAGTCGATTATCCGATTCGCGTTGTTTCGGCCGGTGGGCGATATGTGTTCGACGACGATCAGGAAACAGCCGATACTCAGGTGGTCTCATTCGAATTCCCCGGCGAGCGTCAGATCATCTGGGAGTGCCTGAGTTGCAATCGCTATGGCATGGATGGATCGGGCTTTGGTGCAACGTTTCACGGTGAGAAAGGCACGCTTCGGCTGAACGAATGGGGATTTGTGCTGTTCGATGAAAAGGGGAAGGAGCAAGAAAGAGCCGAAGGCAGCGACGCGATGAAAGTCCACGCACAGAACTTTGTCGACGCGATTCGAGCCGGTGACCCTTCGTTGCTGAATTCGGAGATCGAGGAAGGTCACAAGTCGACTTTGCTCTGTCACCTCGGAAACATTGCGCTCAGGACCGGCGATGCTCTGAAGTGTGATCCGACGAATGGCCAGATTCAAAACAACGACGCTGCCATAAAGCTTTGGGGACGCGAATACGAAAAGGGGTGGGAACCAGTCCTGTAGGAGCAATCGGATCCCGAAGTCCAATTCGGGTTGTTCCGATTATGCTGCGGCAACTAGCTGCACGCATGGGGTTCGGGCATAGGGATTCCTCTCACCAGGGGAATCCAATCCGGTCCTACTGGTTTCCGTTTGCCTGTCCCGTTTCATGACCTAGCTTCCAGCATCGGGCGGCATTTTCAATCACTCAACGCGGAGCCAGGTCCAATGAAGTCTTTTTCCTCATCTGTCGTGCGATTTCTGAAGTCTGAAGACGGCCCCACGGCAGTGGAATACGCAGTCATGCTCGCTCTGATCATCGTCGTTTGCCTCGCCGCAGTGTCCACGGTCGGCAGCAACGCCAACAGCCGATTCAATAAGGTGCGAACGTATCTGTCATAGCCGTCGAAGGTCACCGAACGCTGCTCGCTCGAACCGCATCGATCGCCCGATTTCGCCTGAAAATGACGGGACCGCTTCCCAGTGGAAGCCGGTCCCTTTTCATTTGTCAATGTTCCGAAGTTCATCCGATAGAGAACGCTATCGCTGGTCGCGTGATTCAGCTGCTTCATCCGGCAGCTTCAGGCTTCTCAGCTTCGATCGCAGGGTCGGCCGGCTGAGCCCCAGCAGCTCCGCGGCATGCGTCTGCAGTCCACCGACGCGACTCATAGCGCTGTTGATCAGCAATCGATCGAACTCCAGAAGGACTCGTCGGTAGAAGTCCGGGACTCGCTGGTCCAGCCATTCGTCCACCTGTTTTCCAAGGGACTGCCATGCGTCCTGAGGAAGCGCTGCCATTTCGGTCCGCAGTTCCTCGGGAGACTCCGGGCGACTTTCAAGGGGCAGAAACTCCGGAAGCAGCACCGTTCCCATGGAAATGATCAGTGCCTCACGGACCACACTCTGCAGTTCTCGCACGTTCCCCGGCCATCGATGACTGACCAGCATCTCCAGGGCTTCCGGCGAGATGGACTGGACCTGGGTTCCAAGCTGCTGGTTATACCTGAACATTAACGCGTGCGCAATTTCAGGGATGTCCTCTGAACGTTCACGGAGCGGCGGAAGCGAAATCGTGACACCGCGAAGTCGATAGTAAAGATCCTGCCGAAACCGCCCCTGTTCAATCATCTGATCGAGGTTCTGATTGGTCGCGGCAATCACACGCACGTCAACCTTGAGAGTCTGGTTCCCGCCCACTCGCTGAAACTGTCCATCCTGCAGAAGACGAAGGATTCGAGCCTGAATGGACAGCGGCATGTCCCCGACTTCGTCCAGCAGTATCGTTCCGCCATGACACTGCTCAAACTTCCCGATTCGGCGCGAGTCTGCTCCGGTGAAGGCACCGCGTTCATGTCCAAACAGTTCGCTCTCCAGGAGCGTCTCGGGAATGGCGGCGCAGTTGATGGCAAGAAACGGCGCCTGCGCACGGCGGCTGTGCTGATAAATCGCACGTGCCACCAGTTCCTTCCCTGTTCCGCTTTCGCCCAGAATCAGCACGTTGACGTCCTGCGGAGCGATGCGTCCGATCTGTTTGCAGATGGTCTGAATGGCAGTACTTCTGCCGATCAGGCGATCGGTGCCCGCATCATCCGGATAGGTCAGCTCAATGGCAGTCGGCGCGTGCATCTGTCGACAGATTCTTCGAGCCTGGTCGACAGCGTTCGTCAGTTGGTCCAGATCGAGCGGTTTGACAAGGTAATCAAACGCGCCCAGTTTCATGCTTTCGATGGCAGTGTCAGCAGTGCCATGTCCTGTGATAAAGATCACGATCGTGCGAGGAAAACGCTCGCGGATCTTCTCAAAGACGTCCAGTCCGGATTCATTACCCAGTCTCAGATCGAGCAGAACGATCTGAGGAATCTCCTCTTCCATCAACGCCAGACCGGTGGTCGCGTTCGGCGCGACGAAGACCTTCAGAGTATCGGATTCCAGAACCCGGGCGATGGTGCTGCGAATCCCGGGTTCATCGTCAATGACCAGTAGTTTTTCCATGCATCCCCGCTGTCAGCCGCGACAGCGATCAGCCGCACGCGACAACTTTTTCAAGTCCTTCAGCATCAGCCGATTCGTCCGCGAGGGGAAGTTCCACAACAAACAGCGCACCGCTTCCGGGGAGATTTTCAGCCCTGATCGTACCACCATGCTGCTGAATGATTCGCCTGGAAATGGCGAGCCCGAGGCCTGTGCCGCGAGCCTTTGTTGTGGCAAATGGCTCAAAGAGCCGATGCTGAATGGATTCCGAAATACCATTGCCGTTGTCCGCGACAGCAATACGCACGGAGTTTAGCAGAGCATCGGGAAGAATCTCCAGCCTGAGTACTCCACCGTCGGGCATGGCTTCGATGGCGTTCTGCAGCAGGTTCACAAATACCTGATTCAGCTGTTCCGCATCACCAAGAATCACGACAGGCAGATCAGGAACTTCGTAATCCACCTGAATGCCTGCTTCGATCCTGCGACCTTCGATCAGATTCAGACTCCTCTGAATCGTCTCGACAAGATTGTGTCTGTGTCTCTGCAGTTCGGGCTTTCGGGCGAAGTCCAGCAATCCTTCAATCGTGCTCTCCATGCGTCTGACTTCGTTAAGGATGAGCTGCAGTTCCGCGGCGGCGATTCTGGAATCACTGTTCCCCTTCGTTGCATACTGCAGCAGAAGCTTGACTGATGTCAGTGGGTTACGAAGTTCGTGAGCCACGCCGGCGGCGAGTTCACCGATCGCGGCCAGCCGTTCTGCCTGCACGACTTCACGACGAGCAAGCCGCAGTTCTTCGCCGGCGACACGAAGTCGCTCCGATACCCCTTCCGCAAGTTTTTGAAGGTCATCGAACGAATCCGAAGGCGATGTCTGCACCGGCGGCGCTAGTGCGGCTGTTGTCCCGGGGGCACCCAGGGCGACTGCGATTCGCGTCACGGAAGACTGAAGTCGCCCCGCGAGTCGCCAGCCAAGAAAAAGCCCCAGCAGCGGACCAACGGTCAAAAGCGTCATGCGAAGAAAGAGGACCCAGGACTGAGTTCGGGAGAGATACGAGAGAGACAGATCGATAAAGGCACTGTTCAGTGACCGCATGAGCATTGTTTCTTCCGACATTCGACGGGCCGCTTCACTTTGACGAGGTTTCCCGTTGTCGTCATGAAGATCCGCCAGGAGGTCGGGAAGAATCTGCTTCATTCTTCCGACGGAGTCGCGTTCCTGTTCCGTCCGCGTTTGCTGATCCAGCCGATCCAGAATCGCCTGTATTTCGGCCTGTTCTGACAATGGTGTTGATGCAGTCTCGGCCTGATCCTGAGACACAGTCGAAGATTCAGCAGCCAGTTTCCAGACAAGGGCTTCCAGCCGATGAATGTCGCACAAGACGCTGACATTGTTGGAAATCAGCTGGTTGTAGGCGTCTTCCGCCCAGCGAAGGTAAGCTGTCGTTCCAAGGCTCATCACAGCCCAAAGGGCGACCACCAGAATTGTGGGAGCCAGAACGCGAATCCGCCACCAGGGAATCTGTGTTCTGTGGTTGACCGAGTGAGGTGACAACGCAAACTCCTCATTCCCGGAATCAATACCAGCCTTTGAGCTTTACGGAAACATCGCGCGGGCCGTTGGCAGACCTGCGGGGGTCCGCATCATCCGGCGAATCCGGCAAGGGCACTTCGAAACGCTGGAACCGCTGGTTTCCGGAAGCCACTTTCAGTGTCACCGTATCCCCCACTCGAAACTGACGCAGCAGCCGAACAAGTTCTTCAAAATCACTCAGCTCTTCTCCGTTGAGTGCCAGGATCAGATCACCACCTTTCAGCCCTGCCAGTGCTGCGGATGATCCCGCCTCGACCTTGGAGACCATAATGCCTTTGCCTTCGTCCAGAAGTGGTTCCTGAACAACGCCAAGACACACTCTCCCACGATCCTGAACTCGAGTATCTCCGAACAGCCCCTTCAGCAACGCAGTCTGCTCAAGACTGAGCGGGTTCCCGTCAATGCGATAAAGAATCACCCGAGCCGGACGAGTCAGAAATGCGTCAGACCCCAGTGGCTCGAGGCGTTTTAGCAATTCAAAGGCCCGAGGATCTGCAGGCCAGTGTTCGTCCACAAAGATCTTTAACACCTGATCTTCCGTGGGATCGACCTGGAGTCGGCCAAATCGGGCAGTTCCACCGCTCTGCCAAAGCCGCGCTGGATCTGTAGGCTGCAGTGGAACCTTCAGGCGTCGCAATTCTGAGACGGCCACTTCGACTCGACGCATCCACTGTCGGTTCAGCACGTCTGTCGCAGATTCCGACAAATACCACGTTTCGGAGTCGCAACATTCTTCCAGCAGATCTGCAAGTGCAACGGCTTCCTTTGAATCGAACGGAACCGAGCGAAACTGCTGCTCCAGAACTTCCAGAATACGCCTGACAACTTCCGGGTTGCTGTGTTCGCGGACAATCTGCGAGAAAACCGGAATCGTGTCTGCCGACTGCGCCAGAGACGCCAATTCTCGAATTGCGGCCTGCCTCGTTTCAAACTGAGGCGAAGCCAGATCCTGAATCAGTACCTGCAGACGTTCATTGGCTTGATCCCCGGCAACACCGGTGGAAGTTGCGGAAGTCACGAAGAGCCATGCCGCAATCCCGAACCCGACTGCAGGCTTTATCAGCCAGTGGAATTTGAGGGTCTGCGACGCCATGGATCATTCGCCTCGGAAAACGGCAGCACATCCGAAGACGACCGTCCCGGAAATCATCACAATGACGGTCGCCAGCGTTATCTTAGTCGGATCGGACACACTCGAAAACCCTGAAGTTCCTGGCTCGAAGATTCTGGCCGAAGATCAGGCCGCCCGGCGAGCCTGCGATTTCATCTGCTGTCGATCAACAAATGCGGCATAATCTTCAGGCGTATCGATTCCAGCCGCAGAATGATTGACCACAGCCACACCGATCTTGGCCCCGCACTGGAGGGCTCGAAGCTGTTCCAGCTTCTCCATCTGTTCGAGCGGAGAAGGGGGCAACGATGTCAGCCGAAGCAGGAAGTCACGTCGATAGGCGTACAGCCCGATATGCAGCAGCCATGGTGAAGGCTCCCCGTCACGAAAGTAGTCTTCCACCGGAACGTCACGACTAAACGGAATGGGCGAGCGACTAAAGTACAGGGCTTTGCCATGTACGTCAGTCACCACCTTGACGCAGTTCGGGTTGCGAACCACATCCGGAGATTGAATCGGAGCCGCCACCGTCGCCATTTCGGCATTGGAAGACTTGAGTTCGCGAACCAGCGCCGAAACGACTTTGGGGTCCAGCTCAGGCTCGTCGCCCTGGAGATTCACGACCGCATCCGCATCCGGGAATGCTCGCCGAGTCACTTCTGCGATTCGATCGGTGCCACTGTTATGTTGCCCCGTCAGTTCGGCACGTCCGCCGAAACGATGAACAACGTCCACGATTTCTTCACTGTCAGTCGCCACTATCACATCGTGAAACTCCGGGCATTCACAGGCGGTTTCCCAGACGTATTGCAAAAGAGGCTTGCCGGTGACGTTCAGCAGCAGTTTGCGAGGTAGTCGCGTGGAATGCAGACGTGCTGGAATCATCCCGACAATTTTCATCTCAACCTCCTTGTCAAAACTCTTCAGGAGCGATGATTGTCTCCCGGCCTGCACGAAACACGGCTGACTTCATCCATTCAGCGTCGACTCAGGCTCCATGCAGTCTAGACCGAAAGCCTGAATCCTGTCAAAATGAACTTGAAGGACCTGCGGTATCTCGGAGATGGAATCCGTCATGCGAATTTTCTTTTCTGCTGGTGAACCAAGCGGCGATCAGCACTCTGCTCGCCTGATTGAAGAATTGCGTCGCACAAATCCCGACTTTCATCCTGAAGGATTCGGGGGCCCGGCGATGAGAACTGCCGGCTGCGATCTCCTGTTTGAACTCACTGACCTTGCTGTCATGGGTTTCCTTCGCGTCGTTCCTTTACTTGCGAAGTTCTACTCCGTCGTTTCACTGGCCGAAAAGCACTTTGACACGAACCCTCCCGATGCGGTGGTCCTGGTCGATTTTCCTGGATTCAACTGGTGGATCGCTCGAGCCGCAAAAAAGCGAGGAATCCCGGTTTACTACTATCTTCCCCCTCAGCTCTGGGCCTGGGCGCCGTGGAGAATTCGGAAGGTGCGAAAGTTCGTGGATCATGTTCTGTGCGCACTTCCGTTCGAGTATCAATGGTACAAAGACCGTGGTGTGGAATGCACATGGGTAGGACATCCGTTCTTTGATCTGGCCGCTCAGCGAAAGGTGGATCACGAACTGGTCGCTCGATTGCGAGGCAGTGGAAGGAGCCCTGTGGTTGCTCTCCTTCCTGGTTCGCGCGGCCACGAAATTGAGAAGAACTGGCCGGTGATGCTGGAGGTCATCAAGAGAGTGACCAATGAGGTTCCGGATGTGCGGTGGATTGTGGGAAGTTATCGCGAACGCCAGAAGACGCGATGCCAGGAACTGGAACAGCAAAACGCACTGCCAGTGCCACTGCATTATTTTGTTGACTCGACGTCGGAAGTCATCGAAGCGGCTGATTGCTGCTTCATGGTCAGCGGCTCTATCAGTCTTGAACTGCTGGCCAGACGCAAGCCGGGAATCGTGCTGTATCGTGTTCCGACGGTCGGTCGCTTCTTCTCGCGGTTCCTGATGATGTGTCGCTTTATTACTCTCCCGAACCTGATGGCGGACGAAGAGATCATGCCGGAGTTCATTTCCAACGGCGACCCGGAACGCGACATCGGCAACATGACGAAGCAGCTTCTTGACTGGCTGACGACCCCATGCAGTCTCGCCCGAGCTGCCGGCCAAATGAATGATCTGGCCGACATCGCTGCGAACCCTGGTGCGACAGCAACAGTGGCTGCGTTTCTTTGTTCAGAGTTGAAACAGGGGGACATTCATACGGCAAGCGATGGCGAGCCGCAGCGAGTCAACAAGGCCGCCTAGTGCCGAAGCAATAAAAAAGGGCCGTGTGAAAGAACACGGCCCTCGGAATGCTCTGTGCCAGACGATCCGCTGTTCGAATGGTCTATTCGGTCTTCTTCTTGCCCTTGCCGTTTTTGGCTCGCTGTTTTGGCAGCTTCTCCTGCTGTTCCGGAGTCAGAATTTTCTTGAGGCTTTCAATGACTTTGGCATTGAAGGCCTGCTGAGTCTTCTGGAACTCCTGCATCTTTGTCTTCTGCTCATCGGTCAGATTCAGAGCCTCATCGACAGCGGCCTTCGTTTCCGCTGGTGTTTTTCCGGCCGCCTTTGCTGCCTTCTGAGCGTCGCGCTCCGCAGTCTTCTGCTCATCGGTCAGAATGGAACCGCGAGTTTCATTCAGCTTCTTCAACTCTTCCGCGAACTCCTTATCCAGTGCCGCGGCCTGTTCTTTCTGAGCATCCGTCAGCTCAATACCGTTGAGCAGACGCTGCGTTGCTGAGGGAGCCTTCTTTTCTTTCTTCTGCTTCTTTTCGTCAGCATGGCCGCTGGCGCAAATGGTCAGCATGAGACCAAAACAGAGGACGGTCTTTAGAATTTGCATGTGGGATTCTCTCTGAAACAAAGTGGGAAACGTGCTTTAGGACATCCAGCCGCAGGCTTCGGTTGCGCAGTCCAACTGGAGTGATGCCGGGGCTCGGGGGCTTATTTCAAGTTTTGCCGCGAAACCACGATTTCTGTTCTTTGTCCCGAAGTCCGCTTTTCGGAACTCGCCTTGCGCGGATTGACAGCTTACCTGGTGCATGTTGAGATGATTCTCAGGAGGCTGGCAGCAGGTGCACGGCCAGGTCAAGTGTCCCAGGGCGCAATCTGGTGTCGCATGAAGAACCCAATTCTTGCAGCAGCCGTCTTTCTGTTGGCTGCCGCCGCGCTGATCTTCTCGATCGCGTTTCGGGGGACGGACACACCCGTCGCCGAGCATCAATCCACTCCGGGTGACAATCAGCAGCTGATCGAGGCAGATCAACCAGCGAACAGCGTGCGAACGTCCAGCGAGCCCACATTCAAGGGAATGGTCTTCCTCCCTGGCGGACGATTCACGATGGGTGCACTGGACTCAGCTCCGGATGAGTTTCCTCCGCACGAAGTGGAGCTGGACGGATTCTGGATCGACACTCACGAAGTCACGAACTCGCAGTTTGCTGAGTTCGTGAAAGCCACTGGATATGTCACCACGGCGGAGCAGCCACCCGAGCTACGGGCACTGCAGCCAGGTGTAAACCGCGAAGAGATCAAGATCCTCCCGGAATTGAATCAGCCTGGTTCAATCTGCAGTTATCTGCTCGGCAGCCGCAAGGACATCGATCCGGAGAAAGGAGCGTACAGTTGGTGGCAGTATGTTCCAGGTGCGAACTGGCGCCATCCGGAAGGCCCGGAATCTTCGATCGATGATCGGATGGACCATCCTGTGGTCCATGTCAGCTGGCTGGATGCGATGGCCTACTGCAAATGGGCGAACAAGGAATTGCCAACGGAAGCTCAATGGGAATACGCAGCTCGCGGCGGTCTGAACGATCAGAGTTATCCATGGGGTGACCAAAGAAACCCGGGCGGTCAGTGGCTCCACAACATTTGGCAGGGAGAATTTCCGATCAGCAACACGGCTGATGACGGTTTTCTGCAGACCGCGCCAGTGGGGAGTTTTCCAGCCAACAATTTTGGTCTCTTCGATGTGTCCGGCAACGTCTGGGAATGGTGCAGGGACTACTATCAGCCGGAATACTACTCTTCGAGCCCCCGCTCAAACCCAACAGGACCGGACTCCAGTTTTGATCCCATGGATCCCGCAGTGATCAAGCGAGTTCAGCGAGGAGGTTCGTTCATGTGCAGCGAGCAATACTGCATTGGGTACCGCACAACGGCTCGAATGAAAGGCGAAGAAGACACCGGTGCGTTTCACACCGGTTTTCGCTGCGTCATCAACAAGCCGTTTGATGGCTCGCCCGACCACGGCACATCGCCGACGTCAAAATAAGTTGCGCCGGGATGTGCGGTCTGAAGCCTTACTGCTCTGGAGTCGCTTCGGCAGCGGCCGGGGCAGGATCCTGCTTTGGCACATCTGTCGTAATTGGCTGCTCGCCCGGGTTGCGATGAAATGTCGCAAACTCCGGATCAAGCTTCACTTTCGGATATGTGGCCCAATAGACACCATTTGAGAGAGGAAGTGGCAGCAGGCCAAGTTCGATTCGAGTTTCCGCGAACAGCGACACGCCTCCGGAGCCTGTACTGATGACAACGCGATCTGTCCGGTCGTTGAACTGATGAATTGCATAGTCGTTTGCCGGGATGGAAATCGGCTGGTCGGCTGCATGTCGAGTCACAGCGACGATCTGGTTGTTCTTGTCGAGGTAGTAAACTGATGACTCGGACACGGCCAGCAACTTCTTGACCCCGTTGACCTTCCATGCCGCCTGCTGTTTTCGGAAGCTGCCCTTCAGCGTACGGGGAGGAAACGCCGGACTTTCGGCATCGAGCGAGCCAGCTGAAGCAACGACGGCACGTTCCGGAGAAACAAGAACCTTCAGGTCAGCGCCTTCCAGCATCTCCGCAGTGAGCTTGATATCCGGAATCTCGGCGTGACCAATATCCGGGTGGAAGTAGAACAGGTCGTTTGGCTGGAAGCTGTTGAATTCCAGCGTCAGCACTTTTCCATCTGCACTCAGGCTGGAACTTCGAACCCCAGTTGTCAGTCCGGAATTGCCGTCGATGGTCATCTGCGGAATGGCTGGATCATCGGGCGTGCCGCGGAACATCAGTGGAGTCTTCGTCAGGTCCATGGTCAGCGATCGAACAATCTGACCCGTCGAACGATTCGCGACTCGAATCGGAGAAAACTCCAGCAAGCCGTCCGTCTGGAATTCAACAGATGCCCCATACGGACGCAGACTTCCTTTGAGAGATTCTGCTTCTGAAACTACGGCACTGACACCCTTGTTGATCAGCGCTGCATCGCCGGTTTCCAGAGCATGCTTCTGAAGAATCCCGTCGTCGGTCACAAAGAACAGGTCTCGCCCAACCACCATCATTGGTTGTGAAATGTTACGGCTGAGCGGAATGGTCCAGAGCACTGTACCGCTTGGGGTCGTGACAAAACCATCCTTCACTGCTTCCTGAAACTGCTTGAGCACTGCACAGAACAGTCGGCCGTCAGACGATGCTGCCAGGAAGTACTCCTGATTGTTCAGCCGCGTCGACAGCGGAGGAGCACTGGTGCCGTTGCGAAGGATGAACTGAAATCGGCTCTTGCCGCCATCAGCTCCGGCAAGATCCACACAGTGGACGTTTCCAAACTGCGTTGCAAAGACCAGGCGATCATCGCCCGCAACGATTGGAAAAGGAATAATCTCACTGGTCGCAAATCGCCACATGATGGCTCGAGCGACTTTCGGCGGCAGAGTCCCCAGCTTTCCGGTACGTTCCAGAATATCGATGTCATAGGTCACGACCGAACCATCGGCGACAGGCACGGTCAGCCATCGAGCCGTTCGGATGTTGTCCCCTTCGGTCAGTTCGCGCCGGACCAGAGTTGGCGCCGCGGTTGCCACGTGGGGAAGCGTGTAAGAGAACAGATGCAGTCCGGAAAACTTGTCATACGCATGAATGGTCATGCCGCTGGCAATCACCATCATCTGGCTGTCAGTCGCCGCCGGAACGCTGACTTCATCGTTGCGGCCGACCTGCGATGACCAGTACTTGCGACCATTCTCCGAGTTGAACACCGTCACAAGACCCGTATTCGACTGAACGATGATCACGTCTTCATCGATCACCAGATGCGCAATCTTGTCTCGGCTGGAATTGATCACAGCCTGAGATTCCCACTTTCGCTCCAGTGTGGGCAGCGAAAACACGCCTTTTCCGTCCAGCACCACCGCATCGTCGAAGGCCTGCACGGGTGCAGCCGCTGGTGCCGCAGCTGCCGCATCTTCTTCGTTTTCCTGAGCTGCCACAAATTGTGATCCGCTGCCCAGTGCTGTCAGCATCATTCCCGTTCGGAGCAAACGTTTCATGTTCTGCATTTCCGCCGAAGACTCTAAATGGCTCTCGATCAGCACTCTGCTTTCCGCAACCCGACGACGAATCGCTGTTTCCACAGCGCAATTTCAGCGCAGGTGCAGGTACAGAATCACTGACGTTCACATCGACATGGTAACCGAGGCGGAAAAGCGAACTCCAGAAGCGAAATCCACGAATATCGCGGGTTCCGCAAAACTCCCGGTTTCACAGGCAGGTTCGCTACATCCAAACCACCCTTCCGGGTTCTCCCGACCAGTTTGGGGGGATGATCGGAGGTGTTACTGGAATCCGAGGCCAGATCCGGCCAGGCGGCTTGTGTCGATTTTTCCGCCATTAACGGTGAAGACTGCCGGCAGCTTCTTCGCCCATTTCGTGTTGGCTGACGGACAGTACTGCCGAGCATTTCCTTCGATGGCAGCAACTCCGGGGATTCGAGCCGCAAGGCTCACGGAATGCAGGAATGAGGCACCGGGGCAGGTGAGGTCCTGAACGCACAGGAACATTCCGTATTTCTGAGCCGCGGCGGCCATCAAAAGTGACTCGGTTTGCCCCTTACACGCCTTCAGTGCCACTCCGGAATATCCCTGATCGCGGGCCATCAGCAGGGATTCATAGGAAGTCAGAGCTTCGTCGATCACAACCGGTTTGATCGATGCTGCTTCGTGCATTCGAGGAGCATTCGCCAGTTCCAGATGCCGGCTGGTTGGCTGTTCGATGTATTGAATTCGATCAAATGCAGCCGGGTTCGCCGTTTGGATACGCTTCAGAAAATCTACAACGTACGCGGCCGACTCACATTTTTCATTGAAGTCACATGAGTAATACCAGTGCTCACATCCGCGAGATTTCTGAGCTTCCGCGGCGACTTGGTCAATCGCCAGAACACGCTCAACGTCCCAGTCGAGCTGATCGCCGGCAAGCTTGATCTTCAGGTGAGTCAATGTGTCGGCCAGAATCCACTCGCCCAAAGTCACAGGAAGCCGATCGTCCGGCCGATCCTTCACGTCTGCCGACGTCAGAGGATCGAGAGCGCCAATCAGATGGTAAAGAGGCAGCGACGGCACAGGTTCCCGAAGGGTATATCGGTCCGCATATTCACCGCGGAAACTGTCATCGAGGTACCGTGAAAGATCGTATGTGCAGAACTCTTTCGACAGCGTATTGAAGCTGTTCAGCTTCAGCATTCGTCCAAACGCATCGTGAATTGCGGCGTCAACTGGACTCGCTGCGACCAATTGAGCCAGCACCGGCAGAGGCTCAGCCAAGCCCAGTGATTCGGAAACACGGCGCGCCAAATGGTCGTACTCCGCGCTGACCTCGTATTCGATTTCCAGGGGGTGCCCATATCCGGGGAAGCTTGCGTACAACTCACCGACTTCCCTGGCATACTTCTTCATCGCCTGCTCGGTCTGCGCTGGCTCCAGCACATTGGAAGGCCACGCCCAGACGTTACCAACCGGCATACTGCCGTGCCCCGTGGCGTGCTTTCCACTGTGAGTTTCCACGGTCACCTGAGCATTGATCAGCCAGCCGGAACTGACAATTCGCCCGCCAAACTTCAAAGGTGCGCGATACGGAACTGGCTCAAACGAAACTGCGACGTCCTTAACTGTGACGTCCGTCGGCTTACCCTGGCCCATCCTGCTGATTCTCCTGGTTCACGCGAACGCTGTGCACTTCTTTCTAACCAAAGTGTGCAGGAGTATGACGTTCCGGAACCACTCTGAGAAGACTCCGCGGTTCCCCGCATTGCCCCAGAATTCGAATTTGTGGGCGACAAGGTTGCCCCTCTTCAACACTCGGCTGGGCAGTTTACAGGGACGAATGAAGATCACTTTGCCAGCGAACCCGAACAGGCATGTGGCCAGAAAAGCACATCTTCCATTTGTGAAATTCCTCCTAATCAACCCAGAGTGACGACATTCCCCGGCAGTGACTTCCGTGGCCGTTTCAAACTGGAATCGAACTCACTGGCAGCACTCAGATTTGGCAAAAATCGCTGAGGTTGTGACGATTGGGGAGGACAGGGATATTCAGGAGGATTTTACGACTCGAAATTTGCCCTCAAAGTCCGCGCAGACTGCGTGGATTTCACCTCGCCCCGAGGCTCACGAAGCCACGAAAGCAGCGAGGAAAAAGCGGACGTTGACACCCCTGGTGAGGCCATGTAGAGTCGATCACGCACATCCGCTGGATGCTGACGGAGCAAACCAAACTGACAGGAGGCGAAGGCCTTCATTCGGGACCAACTGTGAATCTCTTGCAAGACGAGCAGCCGTGGTTGGTGCTTCGAAAGCTTGCTGTGTCCGTCTGGATTCTCACGTTCGCCAGTGTGGCGATCGGGCAGGAACCGGAAGAACGGCCATGGATGATTTCAGCACGAACGGCGCAGGGGTTGGGTGAGAAGCGGGAGACCGTGACTCAGCCGAAAACTCGGGTGCCCGAACGATGGGTGGCGGATGTTCCGGAGATTGGATGGCAATACCTGGTCATTCATCACTCCGGAACCGCGGAGGGAAGTGTTGCATCGATTCACGCGGAACATCGGCGTCGAGTTGATGCGAGCGGAAATCCGTGGTTGGGAATTGGCTATCACTTTGTGATCGGAAACGGTCAGGGGATGCCGGATGGTCATGTG
>CAZIGZ010000054.1:0-35821 GCA_964538835.1 uncultured Chitinophaga sp.
TATCCAATTGCGCTACGAGTGCTCTTGTTCAATTGTGCAGCGGAGGGCGTCCGTTGCGGGATGCGAATTCTAGCGTCACTTCGCTCGTTCGCAAGTTGTCTCAGTGTCGGCACTTGAGGTTGCTCGAAAATGCAATTTTTGGACAAATTTCGGCAGTTTTCCACCCCGAACGGCCGTGGAAATCGCTGACCGCTATCGTCCCACGGGAAATTCAGTGCACTATTCTTCGGCGAGCCAGTCCATGATGAAGTCATCCTCACTGGCAACGCGACGGCTTTGCTTCTGAACGGGGGCCTTCTTCTTGTCGCCGGACGCTTCCGGCATGCGATTTCGGTCGGGGCGCTTGACCTCCAGCCCGGCCTTTTCCATCAGGCTGCGTGAAAACGTATGCTCTTCTTCCGGGGCTTCTGAGTCCGCAGCGACGACGTAATCGACCCGAAACACATGCTTCGCGATCGAAATCTCATCTCCCGGCATCAGTACATGAGTTTCGCAGCGCTCGCCGTTCACTTTGATGCCATTGCTGGAATTCAGATCTCGAATATTCCAGTACCCCTTCCGCAGCTCCAGTTCGCAGTGATGCGAAGACACGTTGGGGAAATCCAGCTTGATGTCGCACGAGGAACGTCGGCCGACCAGCAGCTTTGGGGCCAGCAACGGAATTGCATCTCCGCCTCCGCAGGGTATCAACTGCCCGAACATTCTTTGACAACTCCGTTGATCTATGTTCGGACCTCGCATGTGGCGGATGTCCGAGCAGTTCAGTTCGACCCCAATTACTCTCACCCATGTAGTACATACGTCTTGCCCCTACAGGCGACGCATTGATGGCATCGGAAAGCTACAAAGTCGCTTCGAAGACTCAATGGCATTCGATGCGATTTACGCAAAATTCAAACTCTCCGTAGCTGCCTGTTGGTGAGTACAAAACTGGCGGCATGATTCAATCGAAGACGTTTGGATCTCAAATGACTCTCAATATTCACTGCGCTGTGATGGAAGAAAACGAATTTCTGCCGGGAGATGCGGGAGGAATTTCAAAAAGTCGACGAGATTCGGCAACGACGATACAGCCAGAGGTGGCACGGGCAGCATGAGAACGATTTTGGGCGATGCGAAATGCGGTTCGAGCGTTCCAGAGGACCGATCGGGGCAACCGCCTGACATTGAGATCTGTTCGTCTGCACAGGCGGCGCATCGCTTGCCTTTCAAAGGAGTGTGCGTCAAAGTCCAGACGCCTTGCGATTGCCCCCACAATGATCGCAGAGTTCGCAACGCCCGGTCTTTGGGTGTGGGAGAAACCTGATGTCGGGTACCAACGGGAAACCCGTTATTCCAATTTCCATCGGCGCGGGAACTGTCATTCAGTTGCTCGCCGGAGTTGCCTGTTTCCTGGCGGCATTTGCGCTGCCTGGACAGATTCCGGAAGTTGCCGGCCTCGGTCAGAACATCCTGATGGGACTCGGAGGCTTCTGCTTCTTTGTCGCATTTCTCTCGATCGTCTTCCGAAGATTCTTCGCAAAGCTGGCGCAAAAGATCGGCATGAGATCGCGAGTCATGGTGCCTCGCGAAGGACTGGTTTACCTCGGCATCATGCTGATCATCGCGATCGCTGCTCTGACGGGGGGAAACCCTGATACAGGAAACATGCTGCTTCTGATCTTTGGCATGATGGCCGGGCCTTTCGTGCTGAATGGCTGGGTTGTGGTCGCCATGCTGGCGCGGGTCAGCGTGGAACGATCTGTCCCGGCTGTGGCTTCTGCAGGCGCGTACTTCAGCGTTGAGATCACCCTGAAGAATGACAAGCGATTTCTTTCCTCACGCCTTGTGGAAGTTCGTGACCAGATTCAAGGTCATTCAGGAACGCAGGAAGCGACGGTGACGTTTGTCCGAGTGGGTCCGGAGGAAGCTCGCACGTCAGAATATCAGCTCAGGATCGCACGACGAGGCCGATTTACGTTCGGGCCGATTCGCATCAGTTCACAGTTTCCGTTGGGCATCGGTGAGCGCGGACACACGCTTCCGGTTGAAGATGAGATCATCATTCATCCGGCTCTCGGTCGCTTGTTGCCCGGCTGGAGTCGACGTGAACGTGAACTCGCCGAGGCCATTCAGGAGACGAACGCGAGGCTCGGTATTTTCGATGACGAGTTCCACGGCATTCGCGAATATCGGCCCGGTGACAATCCTCGCGCGATCCACTGGCGCAGTTCTGCTCGCCATGGACAACTGATGGTCAAGGAACATCAGCAGCATCGACAGTCCGATCTCACGGTCCTGCTCGACTTGTTTCAGACTCAGGAGTTCACTCCGGAACTGCAGGAGACGGCGATCAGCCTTGCTGCCACACTGTGCGTCGAGCAGACTCGACATACGGCATCGGGCATGTACCGCCTTGGAATCGCTGGCCGGAAGACGGAATGCCTGGAAGTCTCCGGGAGTACTCGGTTTCGTGAAGCGGCATTGAAGTCACTGGCGATGTGCGAACCGACTCCGCGTGCCGAACTGGCGTCGCTTCTGCTAACCATCTGCCAGGGCTCGATCGCGGTAAATCAGAAATTCGTGCTGATTACTTCTCGACCGGAAGCCGCGCGACTGCTGTCCGAAGCGATTGCCCGCGACAACCTGCGAAATGAAATTCAGCTGACCAGTCGACTGATGATTCTGCCCGCGAGGGCTGAGTCGCTTCAGGAAGTGTTCGCCAGCTTTTCCTCCGAACAGGAGTAGACAATTCGTACTTCGCCATGAGTGACCTTCCCACTGTGATTTTTCGCCCTGCAGTTTTGTCCGACGCTCCGACCATCGCAGATTACAATTCGCGGCTTGCGATGGAGACCGAAGGCAAGCCTCTGGATTCGTGGACCATCGAAAATGGTGTTCGCCGGGCCCTCGAACTGTCACCGGAGGTTCGTTACTTCGTCGCGGAATCTGCGGGGCATGTCGTCGGGCAACTTATGTTGACTCGGGAATGGAGCGACTGGCGCAATGGCTGGATGATTTGGTTACAGAGCGTCTATGTGCATGCAAACTATCGAGGCTGTGGCGTCTTTCGTTCGCTGCTGAGCTATGCACTCGATTGTGTCGAACAAACGGATTCACCCGTCTGCGTTCGCCTGTACGTTGAACACCACAATGAAGCCGCCATGAGTTGCTACCGAAGCCTGGGATTTCTGGACAGCGGGTATCTCGTGATGGAACGTCCTCGGACAGCTCAGTAGTCTCAGAAGGCAGCATCCCTCGCTGACGCTTCGGGTTGGGATGAATTGCAACAGGCGGCGATCCATGCGCCGAACGATTAAAGCCTCTTCTGTAGCTCGGCGTTCGCGGCTTTTCGAAGCGAAGATGCTCTGCAAGGCTGCCGTCTTACCATCTCTAAAGGACTCTCATTCTGTGGCGTCGATGCTCCGGCTCCGAACAATTGACTATTCGCGGAACGGCGCGAACGCTCCGGTCTTTCCGACACCAGGAAGGTCTCGCCATTCCACTAGCTCCCATTGGACCCAAAGGGATGCTCACTTTCAAACGAACGCAACCTGCGATCGATTCAAACTCGTCACACCAGCCTGTGGTTAGAAAGCTGGAGCACGGCGCGGCAGTCCCGAAATCCATCGCAATTGCACGGACCATCGCATCTGCGGTAACCTGTCGTTGAATTCAGAGGTGTTGTGCCCCGCCTCGAGGGGAATTGTGTGGAGCATTTTGACGCGGAACGGTGATTGACCTGGAACGGTGACATCCGTCGGGTGGATGTACGACGCAAACTCACCGGAGGGCTCGCGCCCTGCCGCTATATTGAACAGGAGTGATCATTGAAGGCCGCGATTTTTGAACAGTTTCAGGGACCGATCTCCGTTCGGGTCGTCGATGATCCTGTGCCACATCCCGATGCGGCGATCATTGCCGTTCGAAGCTGTGGGCTGTGTCGAAGTGACTGGCATGGCTGGATGGGCCATGATTCCGACGTCCATCTTCCTCACGTTCCGGGACATGAACTGGCCGGAGAAGTGTGTGCCATTGGAAGCGACGTGCGATTGTGGCAGACTGGGCGTCGTGTCACCGTGCCGTTCTGCTGTGGATGCGGCCAGTGTGCTCAGTGTCGTACCGGCAATCAGCAGATCTGCGACTGCTACACTCAGCCCGGCTTTACACAGTGGGGAGCCTTCGCGGAGTACGTTGAGATTCGTCATGCCGATGTGAACCTGGTGGCTCTGCCGGATTCTCTGGACTTCGCAACGGCGGCAAGTCTGGGTTGTCGATTTGCAACCTCCTTTCGCGCGGTTGTCGCGCAGGGACGAACATCGGCGGGGGAATGGGTGGCGGTTCATGGCTGTGGCGGCGTTGGCCTGTCCGCCGTCATGATTGCTGCCGCGATGGGGGCTCAGGTCATTGCGATTGACGTGCGAGCCGAACGACTGAAGCTGGCTCGCGAATGTGGAGCTGTGCATGCAATCAATGCGGCAGAAGCTGACGTGGTTGATGCCGTGAAGACGCTGACCAAAGGCGGCGTCCATGTGTCGCTGGATGCACTCGGCAGCAAACGCACGTGCTGGAATTCGATTCGTTGTCTTCAGAAGCGAGGACGACATGTTCAGGTAGGACTGATGGCCGGGTCTGAAGCCAATCCCCCGATCCCTATGGGACTCGTGATCGCGAACGAGCTGGAGATTCTGGGAAGTCATGGCATGCAGGCGTTTGAATACTCACGCATGCTGGACATGATCGAAGCCGGCTCACTAGCTCCGCAGAAATTAATCTCGGACCGCATCAGTCTGACGCAGGCCGCGCAGTTGCTTCCGCGAATGAATGAATTTCCAGGCGACGGTGTCACCATTATCGAACGATTCAGCGAGTAACCTTCTATGATGACGCTTCAGGGACGCAACGCATTCATCACCGGAAGTACTCAGGGCATCGGCCTCGAAATCGCAGCCGCGATCAAAGCCGCCGGAGCATCGGTCGTGCTTCACGGACTGCGCAGGGACTCACTGGCCGACGAAGCCATCCGTCGATGCGGCTCGACGGACAGCCCAGCGATGCTCGTCACAGGCGATCTGGCCGATCCCATGCCGGCTGGCCCCATCGCTGCTGCCGAACAGGCGATCAAACTGAATCCAGGGATCGACACACTGGTCTGCAACGCAGGCACCTTCATTGACACTCCCTTTCTGGAGTTGCCGTTTGAGACCTTTGATCGCACGATGAAGCTGAACGTGTATTCCCAGTACGTGTTGATTCAGCACTTTGCGAAACGCTGGGTCAGTAAAGGAATCGCCGGACGAATTCTGCTGACCGGTTCAATCAACGGTCGACTGTCCGAACCGACTCATGTGGCCTACGACACTTCCAAGGGGGCGATTGAAGCGATGCTGAGATCGCTATGCGTGTCGCTCGCACCGCTGGGAATTCGAGTGAACGGAGTGGCACCTGGTTTGTTTCGCACGCCACTGACCGAGCCAGCACTTCAGGACGAACGCGTCCGCCGGTGGATGGAACTTCATACTCCGAACGGCAAGGTCCCCGAAGCCAATGCCTGCAGCGGAGCCGCCGTATTTTTGCTGAGCGACCTTGCAGATCACATCCATGGACAAATGGTCTTGGTGGATGGCGGCATGAGCGTCTGGCAACAACCCGACCCACCAGCCGAATGGATGCCACAGACGTAGCGTTCCGGAAACAACGTCGCTCATTGCCAATAGCAACGTCCGTCATCCCCGCGCACCTCCCGTCATCCCCGCGCAGGCGGGGACCCAGCACTGAGATTTCCCCGTACGATGGCCGCCACTGGATTCGCAACTCCAGCGACAAGGACATCACGTTTTCGCAGTGCGGGCGAGTAGACGTCGGGCTTGTGGTCGTCGCAAGGGACAACGGCAAAGAGCATTTCGCAGAGATCATTCCATTCGACGGGTTTCCCCTTTTCATTAGTCTGCTTCTGCCGCCAGGGCACATCACGAAGGTGAAAGAATTTACGATCAAGCTTGGCGCTCGCGGAGAGGATAATGCGGAACTCCACTGGGCCGTGCTCGCTCTTCCGCCTGGTGAATACAAATTGCACGCGACCTGGAGCGACTCACATCCGTGGGTCACTCACGTCGGCGACTGGACCGGAGAACTGACGACCGGCGAAGTGGATTTCAGAATTGTCGATCGCCTCTGGCGGTAAAGGACAAAGAGAATCAGCTAGCGCCTCAGGCTCAGGGACGCATCGCTTTGTTCCTGCTTCGGTAATTCACTTTGCTGGAATTGGCCTCCCGGCTGCTTCCCAGATCTTTGATGGGAGAGTTCGCATAGCGCCTCGGGCTCATTCCCGGAAATGACAGTTTTGCCTTAGAAAAGTCGAAGGGTCTCCAGGAAACATCTGGAAAAACCGTCATTGCCGATTCCAATGTGTACAGATCTGGTGAATCTCGACGTCGGCAACTGTGCGACATCGAGCATCTTCCTAGAATTCCGCTTACGGGCGATCACTGCAAAGCGCAAATAGCGGACCTACCCATTTGTTGTGGAAGACTCAATGTCGGATCTGAATTCCATCTTGGCCGGAGGAGCAATTCCTCCTGAGGCACGTGTTGTTGATCAGCTGCGAATTCAGGCGGCCGTTCGCGAGATTCTGCTGGCGGTCGGTGAAGACCCGGACCGCGATGGACTGAAGGAAACGCCCGCGCGAGTTGCTCGGATGTACGCCGAGATCTTCGGTGGCCTGCACGTTGAGCCAGGTCGGCATTTGCAGAAGGTGTTTGAAGAGCAGTATGACGAGATGGTCCTGGTGCGAGATATCTCCTTCAACAGCATGTGCGAGCATCACCTGCTCCCATTCATGGGGAAAGCACACGTCGGATACATTCCTCGCGGGAAAGTCACTGGCCTGAGCAAACTGGCTCGTGTGGTTGATGAGGTCGCTCGCCGTCCTCAGGTTCAGGAACGGATGACTCACACCATTGCCGACCTCATCGAAAACGAACTTTCTGCCAAGGGCGTCATCGTGGTTGTCGAAGCGGAGCATACGTGTATGACAATCCGGGGAGTGAAAAAGCCTGGGGCATTGACCGTGACGAGTGCCGTTCGCGGACTTTTCCGCAATAATCTGGGCAGCCGCGCGGAAGCGATGGCGCTGATTAACGGCAAGTAGACGCGTTCCCAGCAAGTTGGTTCCATGGTTGCCTTGTTCGTCATCAAACTTCTGACCGGCATCGTTTTGATGTGGCTGCTGATGCCGCGTTCGAAGGTGACCGACGGGTTCTTTCGAATTCAGATGCTGGTCGCGCTGGGTTTGAGCGTACTTGTGGCGATGGCGATTGAGCCGTCGGCCTTCACGGAACTTGATCCGTCCAATATCAGTGCCGAAGAGCAGGCCATCGCCGTTCAGACATCCCGTCTGATTCGAACTTGCATGGTGGGTGCCGCAATCACGGCGTACCTTGGCCATATCTTCTGGAAACTGGGACGACGACTTCCTGGAAACATCTGTGTCTACATTCTAGGCGTTCTTTGCATCCTGACCTTGCTGACTCAGGGGCTGCGACTGGTGCGGATTGTCCCGGCATGGCAGCAGTTGCTTTCGGATGTCTCATCGGCCGGAGTACTTGGTGCAACGCTGACCGGCATGCTTCTGGGGCACTGGTATCTCACGACGCCAACGATGTCGATTCAGCCATTGAAATGGTTTGCCGTGGTGCTCGGGATCGCTGCTGCACTTCGCCTGGCGGCCAGCGCGGTGTCTCTGGTTTCTCCAGGCTTTGTATCGCGTGATACCACATCAATTCTGTGGCTGAGTGTGCGGCTTGTGGGCGGAATCGTGGTCCCGGCTGTCACATCCGTTCTGGTAATCAGGATTCTGAAGTACCGAAACACGCAGTCGGCGACCGGAGTATTGTTTGCCGGGTTGATTCTGGTATTTATGGGAGAAATGTCAGCAGCGTTGCTCGCGCGTTCACTGCAGATTCCCTTTTGAACGCGCCTCAGACACCTCGAAGGAAACAGGCGGATGGCCGGCCACATCATTTTTCAATGCCCGGTGTGTCAGACGAATCGAGTCACACGCCCGGAGCCTGCGGATGCAGCCGTTCAGTGTGAGGGGTGTCACTGGAGTCGCAATGAAGGTGCCAGTGACTTTCGTGACGGAAACATCTGTCGATGTCGGATCTGCGGATGTGACGATCTCTGGCGGCAAAAGGACTTTCCACCAGCGCTGGGCCTTGCCATTGTGGCAACGGCGGCGATCTGCAGCTGTATTGCCTGTGCATGGTACATGCCGATTACGGCCCTCAGCTTTCTGGGAGCGGCGGCACTGATCGACATGGTGCTGTATTCCTGGATGGGGGATATGCTCGTCTGTTACCGCTGCGGGGCTCGGCATCGAAAATCTGCGATGGATGAAGCCCATCCGAGGTTCGACCTGGAGACCGCAGAACGTTATCGTCAGCAGCAACTGCGGCAGAGGCAGGCTGGGACTCCTGCCTGATTCGTCCGCAGAAGGACGTTACTCGGGCAAAAGAGCAGTCACCTGTGGAAGAGCTACGGCGCAGACTGGCAGAAGATTTACGAGATGCGGTCGAAGGCGAAGTGCGTATCGACCCCGCTGCCATTGCGCTGTATTCGACGGACGCAAGTTTGTACGAAGTTGAGCCCGTTGCTGTCGTCAGTCCTCGATCCGCTCGTGATGTGGAACGAGTTGCCGCGTATTCAGCCGACCATGGAATCCCGATCATTGCTCGCGGCGCCGGCTCCGGACTGGCCGGCGGCGCGATTGGCCGAGGCATCATTCTGGATTTTTCCCGCCACATGAATCGGATCCTTTCGGTTCAGGGAGATCGGGTTCGAGTACAGCCGGGGGTTGTTCGCGAACATTTGAATCGGCATCTTCGCGAGTATGGTCGCTACTTTGCTCCGGATCCATCGAACAGCCGAGTCACCACGATCGGAGGCATGCTGGGGGTCGATGCTGCGGGCTCTCACGCAGTCCGAATTGGTTCGACGCGCGACCATGTGGTCAGTCTGGAGTGTGTGCTTTCCGGCGGACAGCGTGTTGAACTTGGCCGAGAAACTCTTGGAACGAACCGCGGTGAAGTTCCCAGCATTGTGGACTTGACCGCCGGCAACAATCCTGGACTCGCGGGAAAGACCGACGGCCTCAAACTGTCTTCGCTGACGCCGCTGACACGACAGACCGAACTGATTGATCGAGTGTCCAGGCTGCTGCGAGACAACGAAACGCTCATTCAGCAGCAGCAACCGGCGCTTTTGCGAAACTGTTGTGGCTACATGCTTCGCGGCATTCTGCGAGGCGACATGCTGGACATGCCTCGCCTGCTGACCGGATCGGAAGGGACGCTTGCGATCTTCACGGAAGCGACGCTCTACACGATGCCGCTGCCGGAACATCGGTCAGCCTGCATGCTGATGTTTGGAACCATGGAGCAGGCCATCCTGGCCATGCAGCAGATTCTTCCGCTGGATCCCAGCGCCTGTGACCTGCTGGATCGTCGGCTGCTCAGCCTTGGGCGAGGATCAGATGCTCGCTTCAGAGACATCATTCTTCCCGAAGCGGAAGCGTGCCTGATTGTGGAATTCCCTGGCTCCAGTCTGCGAGAAGTTCAGCAGCGTCTGGATGATGCGCAGCGGCTGCTTCGAGATCGCGGGATTGATTTTCGCACGACGAGAGAAGCAACAACTTACGAAGACGTGGAGTTTCTCTGGTCGCTGCCGTCGCAGGTTGTTTCTTTGCTGGCCAGCCTGAAGGGCGCGTCGAGACCGTTGCCGTTTGTGGAGGACGTCGCTGTTCCGCCAGAGAAGCTGGCAGAGTTCCTTGTGGCAGCTCAGAAGATCTTCCAAAAGCATGAAGTGACGGCCACGCTTTATTCGCATGCCGCTTCCGGACAGCTTCACTTCCGTCCAATTCTGCCAGTCCCCAATCGCGGTGACGAAACTCTGCTCGAACCAATCGCGCGCGACCTCTATCGTCAGGTCATTCAGGCGGGCGGATCGATCAGCGGCGAACATGGCGACGGGTTCTCACGAACTTCGTTTATTCGCACCCAGTACGGTCAGCTGTATCGAGTCTTCCAGCAGCTGAAGGATCTCTTTGATCCGCTGAAGTTGCTGAACCCTGACAAGATCATCAGCAACGATCCTCAGCTGACCATTCGCCACTTGCGAAGGACTCGTCCATCCGAGAAACCAGCTCCTGCGGGAACAACGCCGTTACTTCCGGTGATGCAGCTGGCCTGGACCGCCGATGAAGCCGCCGATGCGGCCGTTCGATGTAATGGTTGCGCCAGTTGTCGAGTCACCGCCGCTCCAGCTCGCATGTGCCCGTTTGTCGAGAACGATGGCGATGAAGAAGTCACGCCGCGAGCACGTGCGAACCTGCTTCGACGAGCCGTGTGTTCGCCGGGCACGGTTGATTTGCTGTCAGACGATTCGGTGCGCCCGGTGCTGGACAGCTGCTTCAACTGTAAGCAGTGCCAGATTGATTGCCCGTCCGAAGTCAACATTCCACATTTGTTGCTGGAGGCTCGTGCTCAGTACGTTCAGGCTCACGGGCTGACCAAGACCGGCTGGCTGCTTTCGCGAGTCCACACGTATGCTCGAGCAGCGTCGCGGTTTTCGTTCCTGACGAACTGGATGTTGAGAAACGGTCTGGCCCGTCGAGTCTTTGAACGGTTCCTGGGCATTGCGGCACAGCGGAGACTTCCTCGCTTCAGTCGAACGCCATTCCTGGAATCGTTGCGTGTCCAGCGGCAGGACAACACGGGTGCTCCCGGCAGCCAGCGACCCACCGTGGTGTACTTCGTCGACTACTTTGCAAATCATCATGATCCGGAACTTGCCGAAGCGTTCGTTCGCGTTCTGGAACACAATGGCTTCCGGGTCTTCGTCCCGCGCAATCAGACGGTTTCCGGAATGACGATGGTCTCCGTCGCAGACCTTGCTGCCGCGCGAGCTGTCGCGGAACAGAATATCAGAGAACTCGCCGAGCCCGCGCGCGAAGGTTATCCGATTCTCTGCACGGAACCGTCAGCCGCACTCTGCCTGACTCAGGAATATCCGATGCTGCTGTCATCAAACGACGCCGAGATCGTCGCGCAGCAGACTCAGGACGCAGGCACATTCCTGCTGGAGCTTCTGAAGAAGGGGAAGCTGAAGCGAGACTTCACGCCGCTGAATCTGAAGCTCGCCTGGCATACGCCATGTCATACTCGAGCGATGCGACGAGGCGTCGCAATGCTTGAGCTGCTTCAATTGATTCCCGGAGTCGAGGTACAGATTCTGGAGAAAGGCTGCACGGGAATGGCCGGCACGTTCGGGCTCGCCGCAGAGAATTTCCAGCGCAGCCTGGAGATCGGTGCCGCATTGATTTCTACGATGAACACCATCGATGCCGCAGCTGGTGTCACCGACTGCAGCAGTTGTCGCATGCAGATGGAACAGGGGAGCTCAATCCCGACACTGCACCCGGTCAAAATTCTGGCTCTCGCCTATGGCCTGATGCCGCGGCTCGCGGAACGACTCAAAGCGCGCCCCTCCGGCCTGAGCCTGTCGTAAATCGCAAATGGCAAAACGACTGTCCTCAGTCGTCACTTGAGCCCAAGGCGCTAGCCGCCATAGCCATCACTCTGAGCCCAAGGCGCTAGCCGACTGCTTCTTCCACTTGCATTCGTAGCCGGTGCGAGGATTCGGCCAGCGATTGGGGACAACCGCTCTACAGTTGAGGATAATCGATTCACGTCCTGCAACCGGCAAGTTCGTCACAGATTTGCGGTGTCGAATCAGGGGCTGGATCAATCAGCTTTCCTGGGGGTGCCGAAAAGAGCATTAGCGGCGGCACGCGGCGAAGAAGAAAAATGGGACATCCGTGTCCAGCCGGACATTGCCGGTTCGTTCCGTCGAGGCGGGAAGGTAATCAGAGTCCACGGGGATTCGCAAACGAGTGAACGCAATTTGTCATGAATGCGTCGACGAAATTTCGTTTATCGGAATTCCAGGTTGTTGAGCGAGACAATCTTGGTCGCCTTCTTGCCGTGCTGGTTGGTGTGCTGCTGTGTGTTGGAATTCAAATGGTGCACAGCGCCAGCCTGACTTCTCGACCAAGCGAACAGGAGACTGTGTTTCTCAGTCGACATCTTTTGTACCTGGCCTTTTCACTGGCGGTTGCCTGGGGCCTTTCCAGATGTCGTGCGGAAACCCTGATGAGTCTCAGCGGCCCCGCGTGGTGGTGTCTGGTGGTGCTTCTGGTTGCCGTTCTGATTCCCGGTATCGGCAGCAGAATCAATGGCGCTCAGCGGTGGCTCAGGATGGCTGGCATGTCCCTTCAGCCATCGGAGCTGGGACGCATCATTCTTCCTCTTGTGGCAGCAACGAGACTTTGTCAGCAGCGGCAGGATGCACTTCGGCTGGCAACCGTCCCCGGAACACTTGCTCCGCTGTTAATTGTCCTTCCGCTTGTGATCATGGAACCTGACCTGGGTGCGACCGTCTTCCTGACGCTGGGTTTCATACTGACGTTGTTCCTTGGAGGCTGGCCGCTGAGATACTTCATGTCCTGTGGACTGCTGCTGATTCCCGCAGCGGCATCGGTTCTTGTTTTGCGGCCGTATCAGCTTCAGCGAATCACCGGCTTCATGGAGGCATGGAAAGATCTCAGCTCCGCACCGTGGCAGATTCGACAATCACTATTGTCGCTGGGAGCCGGAGGGCTCGAGGGAAGTGGCGTCGGAGCCGGATGGCAGAAACTCAGTTACCTGCCGGAAGCCAACACGGACTTTGTGTTTGCCGTGATCGGTGAGGAGCTGGGATTGATTGGAACGCTGACTGTCTGCTTCCTTTGGTGTGCCGTTTTCTTCACCGGGCAATCGGTTTTGCGTTACCAGCCAAGGAACTCATTCGCCTGGATCTTTGGAACGACGCTGCTGATGCAGCTGGTTTTGCAGGCGATGGCCAACATTGCCGTGGTAACGGCTCTGGTACCACCGAAAGGCGTCCCGCATCCGTTCATCAGCTACGGCGGCACCAACCTTTTCGTCAGCATCTGTGCCATCGGCCTGATCCTGGGAATGTCCCGCGAATCCGCTGAGCCAGGGATTTCACTGGAGAATTGACCTCGTCAGCGTCAATCCCACAAAGGCGAACACCGTTCAGCGGGCACATGATCGGTGGAAAAAATCCGGGATCCGTGGTATTCCTGCTTCTCCAGAAGAGGAAACAGGGCGGGTCAATGATCCTGCCCTGCATGGGAACAACAGAACACAGGATTCGTTTTCCAGGGTAGGCAGCAATGTCAGTTCAGGCGATCGCAGGAGTCAGCCCCACGTCAGAAGCTCGCATCATGACGGAGTTTCCGTCCGTGGGAGCCAATGGTCTCGGACAGCTCATCGGTTCGCTGATGGATTCCATTCCTGCAAAGATCTGCGGCGTGAAAGTCTCCTATCTGATTTTTGGTCTGCCTCTCGCGCCCGTGGGTGCCCTGCTCTTCCTGCTCCGTCTGTTGGGCGCTCGATATGTGCTGACCAATCGCTCTGTTCAGATCTGGTCGGCGCTCGGAACTCAGCGATCTTCTTCGGTTGACCTGAACGACATCGCCTCTGTCGAAATCGAACAATTGCCTGGCCAGGCGTTCTTCCGCGCCGCAGACATTCGGCTGAAGGCTGCCAATGGCCAAACCTTGATGCGTCTTGCCGGTGTCGCTGACGCAGCAGCATTTGCAAACGTGATTCAGCGAGCCATTCAGGCACGTCGATTGGTCCAGTCGACACTCAGCACGATCAATGCTCGCAAGTAGTCCAGCGAAGTGTTCAGAACTGGATGCTGATCGGGCAAATGTTGGGTAGCGATGGAGCCTGCAGGTTTTCTATTGATCCTGTAAGGCATTGCGACTGAGCTTTTCACCCATCTTCTTTTGCTGCATCAGCTCACGACCTTTCGCATAGGCGGGATCATGCCAGAAGACCAAACACCCATTGCATCCTCGGCCACAGCATCCGGGATGACCAGTCCGGTGTGACTTCGGTTCGGCATGAGCCTCTTCGGCAGCGCGAGCTTCCACGAGGGCTGTTTGTTGGAGCTGATACAACTGCTGGTCCGAAGTTCCGCAGGCGCTGCCACAGCAGTTGCTTCCGGCAAGCTCCATTCTTCTTGCCGTATTGTCGAGACGCAGGCGGGCCACTTCTGTTTCGGTCAGAGGCTTTTCTTTGCGAATGACAGTCAGCGGCGGCATCCGATCCTTGAGCGTCGCCTGGTCTTCCTGCTCAAACTGCGACCACAGGATCTTCAGCGGACGTGTCTGACCGGGATGAACGACGTCGACTGGCCCCGGTTTGCCGTCGAGTTGAAAGTCGTAAAGTCGCAGGCGAATGTCATGGAAGTCTGAACGCAGATCTTCAGCCGGCAACACAAACTCGAGCACATCTCCATCGTCCAGCCGATTCCGAACATCCACCAGGAAGCCATCCTGCGTGTGAGCTGTGATGTAACCGGCAAAGACCGCATCAGAGACCTGCCCGGTATGCTCATAACCATGAGCCAGATTGGTCAGCTGACCGTCATGAAACGCCAGCGTATAGCCTCGCGATGGCACTCGATCGAGTTCCTCCATGTACGGTTTCGGATCCCAGTGATCCGGATCCGCTGCCCAGGCGTCCATGGCCCTTCGATAAGCACGAGCCACCACACCGACGTAATAGAGACTTTTGCCGCGACCTTCGACCTTGAAAGAATCTACTCCCAGCCTGAGGTACTGATCCAGCTTCGGAAGTAAGCACAGGTCCTTGCTGTTCAGAATGTACGAGCCACGGGAGTCCTCTTCGATCGGCATCAGTTCGCCCGGGCGCACGCCTTCTTCCAACAGGAACTGAAACATGTCGCGATTACTGTCGTCGATCGTCAGTTCCTGAACCGTGCCATCATTCAGACGCAGATGGACCTTGTAATCCCACCGACAGCTGTTGGCACAATTCCCCTGATTGGCGCCCCGTTCCGAAAGAAAGTTGGACAGCAGACAGCGGCCCGAATACGTCATGCACATCGTTCCGTGCACAAACGCCTCCAGTTTGACGTCAGGACAATCATGACGGATCTGTGTCAGCTCCGCGAAAGAAACTTCCCGTGCGAGAACTACCAGCTTTGCCCCCTGGTTCTGCCAGAACCTGACCGACAGCGAAGAACAGACGTTGGCCTGAGTCGAAACGTGCAGCGGAATCTCCGGAGCACGCTGGCGAACATATTCAAAGACCCCCGGATCAGCGATGATCAAGCCGTCCGGGTTCACCATGCGGACAGTGTCGATGAAGGTGTCGAGCTTCGACACGTCCTTGTTGTGAGCAAACAGGTTAAGCGTCAGATAGACGCGAACTCCACGATCGTGAGCAAAACGAACACCTTCAAGCACGTCTTCCAGAGAAAAGTCGGACTTCGTGCGCAGGCTCATGTCGGGCGTGCCGAGATACACGGCATCCGCCCCGTACAGCACAGCCACTTTGAGTTTGTCCAGCGACCCCGCCGGCATCAGGAGTTCGGACTTCAATACACCACTCATCTCGTTTGAGCTCGACCAACAGGGCACGTTTCACCCAAGGCAATGTCGCCTCACAAGCGAACCAGTCTATGCTCAACGAAATCAGGACAACAGAGTCCGCTGCAGGCGAGCAAGCTGATTGCCGCAGTTCGACTTGAAGATGCCGTCGTCCCGAAATCCCACGTTTTGAATGAATCACTGTTCCGGAACAGCCTCGATTGAAACCTCCGAGAAACTGGCGTCGGTATCAACGACTCGCAGTCCCACTTTGCCGTTCGTCCATGTCGCGTCGGAGTGCTGAATCTTCTGCTTCCCGTTGTGAAAGACCGTGATCGCTGATCCTTGCACCTGCACAATCAACTGCTGTCTTTGCTCCGGATCGATTGACGTCGCGGCGCGAGCAAGTTCCTGCCATTTGCTGCCGTCTGTTCGGCCGAGTATCACCAGCTGCGTGGACGGAATGAGCCCCGCGAAATAGCCTCGCTGCGAGTCATAGCCGATCGACGGCGATGTCGCTCGAAACAGGATTCCGGCATCGCGAGCCTTTGGATTTCCATGAAAGTCAATCTGTGTTTTGAACTTCAAGTCGTTCGGCACCGCGCCATGAAAGAGGATCTTTTCGCCGGAGCGGTAGTCGTTGATCGGATGCTCAGGCATGCGGCCCAGTCGGATCACGCCCGACTGGTTCACAAGAAACTGGTGATGGCCAAAATAGTCGAACTGCGCTGGCGAAAACTCCGCTTTGTCGGGGATATCACCGGAAGGACGATCCAGCGCTGTTCCGGGAGCGACTGGTGTCCCGAACAGCGGGTATCCCCTCTGGCCAACTCGCATTGGCTGAACGAAGACCGACCGGCGCCAACCCGGATCTCGATCACGCTTGGCATGAAAGATGTGCCACCACTGCTGATCATCCAGAGACTTCACGAAGCAGGAGTGCCCAATTCCGTACGTGGACTCCGTGCTTTCGAAAACTGGCTGTGTTCGCTTCTTCCATGACTGAGGCAGCAGAGGATCTTTACCGATCAACTCCAGCAGTCCCAGTTTGTAAGTCGGAAGCCATGACGCTCCGCAGGAATAGACGATGGCCGTACTTCCTTTGGCCTGAAAGATCTGAGGACCTTCATGCAGGCCGCGCTTCGATTCGTCCGGCTCGATACGCTCCCAGAGATAATCGTCGTTGTCGCAGAGGCGAACTCGAGGCCCCGCCAGTTCCACTGGCGACTTCATCGGTGCGATGTAGAGATACTGCTGATCGGAACCTGGCTGATCCCAGCCCGACCAGACGGCGTAACGTTTCCCGGAAAGCTGCAGCACGGTCATGTCAATCGCCCAGATGTTCGGCGACTTTCCATCGACTCCTTCACCGGTTGCGAACGGACCATGAAGCTCATAGTCCCCGAGTGGATCATTGGTCTTTGACTGCAGCACATACGCAAGATGATTCTCGTTGCGACCATCCGATGCGGCAAAGTAGATGTACCAGCGGTCATCGAGGTAATGGAGTTCCGGAGCCCAGACTTCCTTCGACACCGGACCGCTGTCCGGCGCGGTCCACACGACATGCTTCTGGCCGAGCGACGTGACGCTGTGGCTCGTATGAATCGCAATGCCGCGATTTCCGTCCGACATGCACCAGAGATATCGTCGCACATTCGGATCTCGCACCACCCAGGGATCCGCGCCTTCGCCGATCGGATTGACGAACTTTTCCGAACTGTGTGATCCGGAGTTTGCACGTCCCTCCCATTCAGGGTCTCCAGCATCACGAGGCAATTGCGCGTTCCAGCTAATGAGGGCCGCATGGAGTTGCTGAGCAATCTCGGGCTTTTCTTTCACCTGGTTCTGAGATTCCACCTGGTCGGCAGCAAGATCATAAAGCTGCGGATCGCTTCCATCATAGTTCACCAGATATTTCCACTGACCACGGCGTACAGCAAGGTCTGGATTATCTTGATCGGCACGTCCCGGACGATCCGGAGGTCGCCGCCAGAAGATCGGCGATTGACGACCAACGGCTGATTTCCCAAGCAACGCCGACGAAACATCTTCCCCATCAAGCGGCTGCTCAGACTCCGGAATCGCGACACCGGCGATGGCGTACAGGGACCGGTTTACATCCAGTGCACACAGGACGGCATTGTCTTTGGTTGTTCCCGTGATGCCTTGATCAAGCAGGCCCGGTCCCCAGACGATCAGCGGAGAACGAATGCCGCCTTCGTACAGCCACGTCTTGCTTCCGCGCAGAGGTTCACAGGAGCCGGCACCTTCTTCGTTGCCATTGTCGCTCATCAGCAGAATCAAAGTGTTCTCACGCAACACCGTGTCGTTGCGAATCCTGTCGAAGAGTCGACCCAGTTGTTGGTCCATCGAATCCAGAACGGCCGCATAGAGCTGACGCTTGCTGCCATCGGTCCCCGCGCGCAGGCCCGTCGGCGGGAAGAATGGCGAGTGAACATCATCCGGCCACAGGTTCACAAAGAACGGTTTGTCAGTAGCTTGAGCATGATCGATGAACGTGATGGCTTCATCAACAAACGCCGTTGTGATGCGACTGCGATCTTCCCAGCGAATGGGCCCCTTGCCGAGCGACGAAGATCCGAGATCGTGCTTTCCCGGGGGCTTGCCATCATCGGCATTCGTCAGGGGAAGAACACGCGACCCAAGCCCTTCGAAATTTGTCAGACTGCGATCAAATCCATACGCCGTGATCAGCGGCGCATCGCCCACATCGCGCTGGCCGCCCATGTGCCATTTCCCAAAATGACCGGTGGCGTAGCCAGCTCGCTGAAACTCACGAGCAATCATCGGGGCTCTGGGATCCAGCCATTGAGCGACCCCGCGTTCATCGTTTCGCTTACGATGATCCAGGTAGGAAGTGATGCGGTGGCGATGAGGATACTGGCCCGTTGACAGAGCCACTCGTGACGGCGAGCAAATGGGGGAGTTCACATAGAACTGAGTGAACCGAATGCCCTCGCTGGCCAGCCGATCGATGTGCTCCGTCGTCGTTTGCTTTCCACCAAAACATGAAAGGTCAGACCAGCCCATATCGTCAACGAAGATCGTGATAACGTTGGGCCTGGCCGGTGACGCGACAAAGTGTGGCTCACCGAAAGAGTCCCCGGGACCTGCCAGGATCGCCAGAAAAAAGGCGATCGCCATTCGTATCGGGTTCATGCCCGAACGCCGAAATTGAGGTCTGATCATGTTGTCTCGAAAAAGGGGCACATTGTTCCCGAACAGCGCCATTGTGGGTCCTCATCGTTACCTGAAAAGTCGGGTGCTGGCTGAGTGTCTGAGAAAACGGCCTTCAGAGAAAGTCTTCGGCCGGCAGACCAAATTCCCAGCTCAAGGTGCCAGGCACCGGAAGCCAGAAACACAATGAAAATACTCGTTCCTGAAACACCTCGTCACCACTCCGTCGGCCGAGGACGAACCCGTGAACGAAGACCGACCGGAACAGCGATCGCAATACGAATTCAGGCTTCGTCACCGAGTTTCACTGTTCATTGACGCTTGTTGTTCAGCCGACACGCAGGAGACAGTTAAGAATAGGTGCAAATCTGTCCGGGGCCGGTCGACGGGACTCGGACGCCCCCGCAGGCGGCGGCGAACCATGATTTTCGTTTTCCCGGGCTGGAAAAAAGTGTCTCTGAAATGTCCTGGACGTGTATTCCGGACGCTTGGCGAACCGTGAATCAGTTGGCTATGCTCTCCTGAGCAGATTCCGGTCATTTGATGGAGAACTGCGCGAAGGCGTCTTTTCGAGGCCAGCTCGATGGCCCTGTGACCTTCGCAAAATCTCTGCGTTGCCGGTTTTGCTTTGGGTCTCAGTCGAGATCAATCCTTAGTGTTCGAAGTCAGACGGACAATGCTGAGGATCACTTTTTGGTTATCGAGTTTCATTTCAAAACTACCGGCTCTGACAGGACTAAACAGAGATGTCATCGGACCCAACGCAACCAGAGAACGCTACGTCGCAGCCTGCTGATTCGAATCCACCTGCGTCAACACCGGAGGCCAAGCAGCCAACGGCCGCTGAGCAGATGGAAGATGCTGCGGCTGCCGCGGCTCGTATTCGTGAAAAAATGGCAGCGAGCAGCGAAGCGGCGTCTCAGCCCACCGAGTCCTCAGCGCCGACTCGGGCATCGCGATCCGGTGCGATTGAAATTCCCGCAGCAGATGACCTGGATTCATCTCTTGAGGCAGAAATTTCGGCGGCGATGTCAGGTGATACGGCAGCCCCGGTCAACGTCACTGCTGGTGAGGCAGAGGCTCCGGAATCAGGTGAAGCCTCAAAGGAAGTCGGAGCCGGTTCCAAAGTCAAAGGCGTCGTGCAGGCCATTCATGCCGGCGAAGTATTCCTGGAAGCCGGTTTGCGTCAGAACGTCGTGCTGCAGCTGACTCAGTTCCCGGACGACAAGCATCCTTCTGTCGGCGATACACTGGAAGTGATCATTGATGCACTGGATGCGGATGGCTTGATCAAGGGCCGTATTCCACGGGCTCGTCATCGTGCTGGTGGAAACTGGGAAGCGCTGGCGGCTGGCCAGGTGGTCGACTGCCTTGTGTCAGGCGTGAACAAGGGCGGTTTGCAGGTGACGGTCAGCAATCTGCGTGCATTCCTTCCTGCCAGTCAGGTGGAACTTGGATTCGCCGGAAACCTGGAACAGTATGTCGGCCAGAAGCTGACCGTGCAGATTACGGAAGTCAATCCAAAGAAGCGAAACCTTGTTGTCAGTCGTCGCGCTCTTCTGCAGGCAGAACGCTCAGAGGGTGAAGGCGAGTTCTGGACGAAGGTCGATGTCGGCCAGGACTACAAGGGCACCGTCAAGACGTTGAAGGACTACGGAGCCTTCGTGAATATTGGACCGGTCGATGGCTTCCTGCATATTGGCGAGATCAGCTGGTCACGCATTAATCATCCGAAGGATGTGTTGAAGGAAGGCCAGGAGATTGACGTCAAGATCCTGAAGCTAGACCCGGAAAAGAAGCGAATCAGCCTGGGCATGAAGCAGCTGGCTCAGAACCCATGGGCCAGCGCGACAGAAAAGTATTCCACCGGCCGCACGGTTTCCGGCACTGTCACACGACTTGCAGAGTTTGGTGCATTCATTGAACTTGAAGCAGGGCTCGAAGGGATGGTTCACATCAGTGAACTTGCCTGGCGTCGAGTCGGAAGTGTTGGCGAAATCCTGAAGGTCGGCGAATCTCGCGAGTTTCAGGTGGTGGAAGTGGATTCCAAGCGTAAGCGAGTTTCACTGTCTCTGAAGGCGCTGGAGAAGCGACCAGAACCACCAAAGCCGGAGAAGACTGAAGAGCCACCAGCGGCCCCGGATGAGCCTCGGCGTCCTCGCAACCCGAACCTCCGCGGTGGCACAGGTGGAAGCTCGGGCGGACGTGGTCTGTTTGGCAATCCCTCAGACTTCTCCTGACCGGATTCGACATTGGCCCTTCACTTATGAAGGGCACGAGTCCCCTGATCAACGCGGCGTGGTATCTTCCATGCCGCTTTTCATTGAGACCCGCGACTCCATCGCGGTGCGAACAACAACCTCCCTCCATCCCGCCGGTTACTCAAGGAATCCCAACCATGCGTCCACTTCTTTCTCTTCTGGCGATGCTTGCCATTTCGTCCATGGCCTCAGCCGACGACAAATGGATCCAGCTGTTTGATGGCAAGACTCTGACTGGCTGGAAGATGGCCGATCATGGCAAAGCGAAGTACACCGTTGAAGACGGGACGATTCATGGTGTCACGGTGGAAGGAAGCCCAAATTCCTTCCTGATGAGCGAACAGGAGTTCGGTGATTTTGAGCTGGAATTCGAAGTAAAGGTTCATGACCAGCTGAACTCCGGCTGCCAGATCCGTTCTCGCGGAAAGACAGAAGCTGACGTCGAAGCAGAAGCCGCAAAGTCGGGTCGCAAGCCACAGGGAGAAGGTGGGCTTGGCCGCTTCCATGGGCCACAGGTCGAAATCGAAGCAAGCCCTGGTCAGGCGGGTTACATCTACGGTGAGGCGACTCCTTACGGCTGGCTTTCGGAAGAGCCCAAAGACGAAAAGCACTCGCATGACTATATGAAGAACGGCGAATGGAACAAGTTCCGAATTGTCGCTCAGGGTCCACGAATTCAGACCTGGATCAATGGCAACAAGGCTGCAGACCTGACTCACGACGGTATCTACAAGACTCATCCCAAGGGTCACATTGGCCTGCAGGTTCATGGCATCGCCAAAGGAACCGGACCATTCGACGTTGCCTGGCGCAACATTCGAGTAAAGCCGCTGTAATGAACTGTGTCATGGGTGCCGAGCACAAGTGCCGAGCATCGTGGGACAGTTGAGCCGGATCGGTTGCTGACAAAATATCACGGATGTGAAGAAGAAGGATGGATTCAAAGATGGTCGCGATCCGGCATAGTCTTTTGGTGCCTGCGGTTGTCCTGTCACTGCTGACCACCGCCTGGGCGCAGGAAACCGGCATCAGGGTGCCGGAGGGATTTGTTGTTGAGCTTTTTGCCGACGATGATCTCGCGCATGACATTCATTCGCTGACGATCGACTCAAAAGGCCGAGTCGTCGTCTCCGGACCGGGCTATGTACGGACCCTGATTGATTCGGACAGCGATGGCAAGGCGGATCGCTTCCAACAGTTTACTGATCGGCCTGCGACGGGTTCCCAGGGCATGTTTTTCCTCGGGAACCATCTGCTGTGCTCCGGTGATGAAGGTCTGCAGATTTTTCGCGATGAGAATGGGGATGGCGTCGCGGACGGAGCACCTCAGGTGTTCCTGAAGATTGCCGCGGGCGGTGAGCATCATGTGCATTCGATTCAGAAAGGCCCGGACGGCTGGTGGTACATCGTGGCCGGCAACTTCTCTGGAGTCACTGCAGCGTATGCAACAACGGCGACATCACCGTTGAAGAACCCGGTTTCAGGAACTCTCCTGCGTCTGCGTCCCGACCTTTCCGGTGGCGAAATTGTCGCCGACGGATTTCGAAACACTTACGACTTTGCGTTCAACGCGGCGGGTGATTTTTTTACGTACGACAGCGACGACGAACGTGATATCTCTATGCCGTGGTATCTTCCCACACAGGTGTTTCATATCCTGCCGATGTCGAATGCCGGATACGTGACGCCGGGGCTGAAGCATCCGCCAGGCTATCCTGATATGCCGCCGGTTCTTGCTCAGTTCGGCCGAGGTTCGCCGACGGGAGTTCTATGCTATCAGCATCAGCAGTTTCCGGCCGAGTATCAGGGAGCGATTTTCGTTCAGGACTGGACACTGGGCCGAATTCTGGCCGTGCCACTGGAACTCAACGGGGCCGGATGGAAGAGCGAACCAAAGGAGTTTGCCGTTGGCCAGAACCAGTTTGGCTTTGCACCAACCGACATGGAAGTTGGACCGGACGGAAGCCTGTACGTGAGCGTCGGAGGCCGTGGAACTCGAGGCAGCGTGTTTCGGATTCGCAGCCTCAATCCGTCCAGCCCGAACGCCACCGCGCCGTTTCAAGCCGGATCCACTACCGAGGAGAAAGTAAACGCGGTATTGAAGGCACTGCAGCCCAACACCAGTTGGTCACGAGCGAACTGGCATCCGCTGGCTCGTACACTGGGAGCAGACGTCTTTCGAAACGCCGCACTGGACGAAAGTCGTCCAAACCCGGAGCGAATTCGTGCGATTGAAATCCTCGTGGAGGTTCATGGCGGCCTCGACGGTGCGACATCAGCAAAGCTTGTCGAAGCCGGGCCCGCGGCAGTCAGAGCCAGAGCGGCGTGGGCCATCGGTCGCACAAAGCCGGAAGCCCCTGATGTTCAGGTGCTGAAGAAACTGCTCTCGGATCGCGATCTCTTCGTGCAGCGCTTCGCGCTGGAGGCCCTGACCTCCGTCACAGGAAAAAGCACCTATAATCAAGTGTTGAACGAGATTGCTCGAGCTTTCGTTTCGGAAGATCGTCTGGTCCGTCTCACAGCCGCTCAACTGGTCATACGACTTCAGGATGACCAGAAGGACGCCATTCGAACAGCGCTGGCGGGGCATCCGAAGGGGCTCATGTGGTTTTCCATGGGACGACTCATGAGAACTTCTGGCTTGAGTGTTACAGCAGCAGAGGTCGCAACCAATGTGCTGACCGCACCGGCCTCAACACCTGCGACTCGAAAGGAAGCGGTTCGGCTTCTTCAGATGGCTATTGGCGATATGGGTCCGGCAAAGGATCGCCCGCCGATGTTCGAAAGCTACGCACCTCGATTCTCGCTGGAACCGATTGAACGGGAACTCAATCCTCTGCTGAGTCGGATCTTTGCCGTCTTTCCAACCGGCGATCATGAACTCGACCATGAACTGGTTCGGTTCTTTGCGATGACCGCACCGTTGAATCGGGAATTGTTTTCAAAGCTGCTGGCCGGGATCACCGCCGACAGTTTACCGCAGGATGACATTCATCGACTGGCCGCAATCAGCCGCTTCGAGATTGAGCGATCGGTGGAAGAAACCATGGCCACCGCTGCCGCCCTTGTCGGGATTGATGTGAAGATCCGAAAGCTGAACATGCGGCAGGACACGAACTGGGATGACCGCATGGGGGAACTCTATGCAGCCCTCTGCAAAGTCGATCCTGCATTGCCGTCAATGATTGCGGACCAGCCAGGATTCGGGCTTCCTGGGCATGTGCTGTTCCTGGGCGTCGCTCCGCAGTCGACGATTCCCAAAGCGATCGACGCCATTGTGAAGACGATTGAAGCCGATCCCGAGTATGCATGGTCCAACGACATTGTCTTCACGATTGGTGAATCACAGAAGCCGGAACATCAGGCACTTCTGCGGAAGCAGCTGGAGAATCTGTCCGTGCGAGATGCGGTGCTGATGGTGTTGGCGGAGAAACCAACAAGGGAGGATCGTGCTTTGTATCTCAGTGGCACTGAGTCCACTCAGCTGAATGCCGTGGAGGCCTGCCTGAAAGCTCTGACCAGGCTCCCTCGAAGCAATGATCCAGCGGAACAGTATCAACTGTTGAATGCCGCACGCAGGCTGATCAATGACAAGCGAGAATTTCAGCTGCGTGAACTTGCGATGCGGCTTCTCCAAAACAACACAAGTCAGACGCTAGGGTTTGAATTTGGTGAAGCGGGATTCAAACCACAGCCGGAGTCGATGCAGCAGTGGCAGCAATGGCTGGAGCAGCGTTATCCGGACTATCGTCCGGTAAGCCGCAGCGAGATTGCTCAGCGAATCCTGGCCAGCCTTGACGAGGTCCCCTGGGATTCCGGCGATGAAGCTCGCGGAAAGCAGCTGTTTGAGAAACTGGGGTGTGCAAAATGTCATGGCGGACGGCGAGCACTGGGGCCGGACCTGACTGGTGTTTCCCGACGGTTTTCTCGCAAGGATCTGTTTGCGTCGATCGTTGAGCCGAACCGCGATATTTCTCCCCGCTACCAGACGACATCCATTGAGACAAAGGCTGGCAAGATCCTGACGGGGCTGATTGTGTATGAATCCGTTGACGGTCTGCTGCTGCGAGATGCGGAACACAAAACTTATCGAGTGGAAGCCGCGGACATTGAATCGAAACACATGCAGCGAAATTCCCTGATGCCCGAAGGTCTCCTGAAGGACTCTCAATCACAGGATCTGGCCGATCTTGCGAAATATCTGCAGTCCCTTTGAGCATGGCCGTTTGAAGCGGAATGTTCGTGAGCCTATGATTTGGCGACCCAAATTGCCCTCACGGAGATTCAGTTATGCGTCCATGGTTACGAGCGTCAATTCTGGCTGTTGCCTGCGTTTCCTGTCTGGTTCCGTCTGTAATCTGGGCTGGACTGGATGAAGACGGCGTTTCCGAAAAGGAACAGGCGTTTTCCAAATCGATGGAGAACTGCACTCTTGTCGGCTCCTTTACCGTCGATGGCAAGGAGAACAAAGACGACAAGGAGCCTCTGAAGGCTGAACGGTATGAAATCGAAAGTGCCGTGAAGGCCAGCGACAACATCTGGATTTTTACGGTTCGGATCAAGTACGGAAACCTGGACACGAAGTTGCCCGTATCCGTACCGATGGAATGGGCGGGCGACACACCGATGGTCACTCTGACAAATGCGGCCATTCCAGGGCTCGGTGACGGATTCTCTGCTCGAGTGCTCTTCTTCGAAGATCGCTATGCAGGGACATGGCAGCACGGACCCGTTGGCGGTCATATGTTTGGTCGAATCGAACGAAAGAAGACCAACGCAGCGGACAAAAAATAGTTTTCGGAAAAGTTGAATCACCCATCATTGATGATGGAATCATTGGTCACCTCACGTCAGTTTTTGGGGACGAAGATCCCCTGAGGAGTTTCAGGAATGCGATTGAATGTTGTTATGGTGTGCGGCCTGCTCGCACTGTCCGGATCTGTCTGTTCGGCAGATGAAAAAGCAAAGACCGAAGAAACAACCAAGGTCAAGCTGCAGAATCTGACTCTGACAATTCCGAAGTCGTGGACGGCCCCTGATGCCCCAAAGCCAATGCGACTTGCGACCTACGAGATTGCTCCGGTGGAAGGCGACAAGGAAAAGGCCGAACTGGCGATCTCCAGCTTTCCAGGTGGTGGTGGCGGTGTTGAGCCAAACCTGACACGCTGGATCGGCCAGTTTGAAGCGGAAGGCCGTGAATCCGTGATCAAGAAGGGCAAGGCCGACGGAAAGCAGTACTACATTGTTGACATCACGGGGACCTACAAGAAGTCCGTCGGTCCTCCAGTTCTGCAAAAGACCGAATCAGTGAAAGGCTCACGAATGCTGGGCGTCATCCTGATTCAGGCTGAAGACGAAGTCTACTTTCTGAAGCTCACTGGCCCCGACAAGACCGTCAAGGCACAGTCAGAAGTTCTTCGCAGCGCCTTTGGTGCGAAGAGCGAAGGTGAGGAAGACTACGAACTGTAGTCCGCATTCATCGCTTCACTTGTTTGAGAGATCCCAGACCGGCTTCGGCTCTTGCAGATCATCGTCTGTGAGAGCCGAGTTTTTTCATTCGGACAGACATGCAGATTCAGCTTAACGGTGAGATTCGGCAGGTTCCGGATCAGTGGACGATTTCAGATCTGCTGCAGGATCTGAAGATTGAAAATCGGTACTGTGCCGTCGAATGCAATCGGCGCGTTGTGCCCAGAGAACAACACGACCAGACGACTCTGGCCGCCGGAGACGTCGTCGAGGTCGTCACGCTGGTGGGTGGTGGTTGAGCCCGTGACTGAAGATTGTGTTCTGCGAACAGGCAGAGTAACTGGAAGACTGCGATGAAGACAAATCCCGTCAAGCGTGCTCTTCAGGAAGGTAAGCCTTCCGTAGGAACATGGTTGTCCTTTGGCGACGTGTTCACCGCCAGACTGATGGCGCGAACCGGATTTCCCTGGCTCACCGTGGATCTGGAACACTCCCCGATCGACTGGCAGATGGCTTCACTGATGTTTGCTGCGATCTCCGACGCCGGCTGTGTGCCGCTGGCTCGTGTTCCTCGCGGCGACCATGATCTGATCAAGCGAGTCCTTGACGGAGGGGCCTGGGGCATTGTCGTGCCGATGGTCAACACCGTCGAACAGGCAAAAATCGCCATCGCGGCAGCGAAGTATCCGCCACAGGGAAATCGCTCGATTGGGGGCAGCATTCCCGCACAGAATTTTCAGACGACGTCTGGTGAGTACTATCGACGAGCCAACGACGAGGTTCTGGTCATCCTGCAGACCGAATCGCCGGAAGGCGTCGACAATGCAGAAGAAATCTACAGCCTTCCCGGTGTTGATGGCATTTTCGTCGGCCCAAACGACTTGTTCTGGCAGATGAAACAGCCGGACGGAACCGAGCCGACTCCCGAAGAATTCGAAGCCATGCTGCAGAGAGTCCTGGCAGCTGGAAAGAAGACTGGCACGCCGGTTGGCATTCACTGTTTCTCTGTCGAAGACGTTCAAAAGCGAATTGCCGAGGGCTGGCAATTCCTGGCTCTGAACAGCGAACTGAAAATGATGGTTACCAAGGCTCAGGAGTATGTCGTGCAGCTTGGACTGGCGACAGCGGAAGACATCGCCCGGTACTAGCATCTCCAGAGACGGAAGCTTTGCTCGAAGTTGGTATGTTTAGTCGGCGGTACGGCCCAGGCCGTCTGGTGCCGCCAACACCGGAGGGCTCGCGCCTTTCTGCTGCTTTCCATCGATCAGGTTAGTGTCGTGCAATGCCTAATGTGACACAGCACACCGAAGAAAGAACTTTGCAACTGGCTGACAGACTGATTGAACGAATCCGCTCAATGCAGTCCGTGGCCGTCGCGTTCTCGGGTGGCGTCGACAGTGCCGTGGTTGCCAAAGCCGCCTTCCTTGCACTCGGCGAGAACGCCGTGGCAGTAACATCCGTCAGTCCCAGCCTTGCTCCCGATGAACTGCTGGATGCTCGACAGCAGGCTCGCGACATCGGCATTCGTCATGTGGAACTAAAGACATCAGAGTTTGCAAAAGAGCAGTATCGCAGGAACCATCCGGATCGCTGCTATTTCTGCAAAGACACACTGTACTCAGCCATTGAAAACGCGTTACCACAGCTTGGTGTCGCCGTTGTCCTGAATGGCACCAACACAAATGATCTTGGGGATTATCGGCCGGGACTTCAGGCAGCAGCCGAATATCAGGTGCGCAGTCCTCTCGCAGAAGAGGGCCTGTGCAAAGCCGATGTGCGAGCCCTCGCAACGTTCTGGAACCTGTCCTCTGCTGACAAACCTGCCGCGCCGTGTCTGGCCAGCCGAGTTGCGTATGGAGTGGAAGTGACGGAAGCTCGCGTGGCCCGAATTGCGGAAGCCGAGTCGTTCCTGCGCGGTCTGCTTCAGTGTCGGGAGCTGCGAGTCCGTGAGGAAGCCGCTGAGCTGGCTCGCCTCGAAGTTCCTGTCTCGATCATTCAAACCTTGACAGAACCCCAGCATCGCGAAGCAATCAGCAGCAAACTTCGAAGCCTGGGATTTCGAGCCATCACGCTGGATCTCGAAGGCTTCCGCTCGGGCAGCATGAACGAAGTGCTTGTGTCACTAGGGTCAACCGGCCTGGCTCGAACGTCAACTGTTCAAAGCGATGATCCTCATGAGCACCGGTGAACAGGAACCACAGGCAACCCCGCCAGCGCTGTCGGAGATGCCAGGCACTTCTGACATCCCGAAGTCTGGTGTTGTGATGGGCATCGATTACGGCACCAAACGAATTGGAGTCTCAGTTTCCGATCGGGAGCAAAAGTTCTCCAGTCCCCTGCACAATCATACTCGCCAGGGCCTCCAGGGAGATGAGCGGTTCTTTCGCAAGGTCGTTGCCGAGTACCGTCCGGTTGGTCTTGTGATCGGACTTCCTTTGCACATGAACGGCAATGAGAGTCAGAAGTCACGCGAAGCGGCGAAGTTTGCGATCTGGCTGTCCCAGATTACTCAGCTGCCCTACACATTTCAGGACGAACGTCTGACATCGTTTCAGGCGGAGAAGCTCTTGCTTGCTGCAGAGATGACGAACAAGCAGCGCAAAGAGCGCATGGACAAACTTGCCGCTCAAATCCTGCTTCAGATGTGGCTCGACGCCCGCCAGCCCCCACCCGCGCCGAAGGTGATTCCACCGGAGGATTCCAGCGAAGCGGATGAATAGGGGTAACACAGCTGCGACTGGGGGAAGGGCCGCGAAGGCATGGGATTTAGATGAAGAATGGGAATGATCGGAATCATGATTCCTATGATCCATCTGTCGTCAGCCAACAGATTTCCAAAAACGCTTTTTGTCAATCCGCGTGCATTCGCGGTTCCTCATCACTCGCCGTTTCGTGGGTGACAGCCCACGATGCCTGCTGTAAACTCGGAAGCTCCCTGATCATGTTCGAAAGAGCCCATTGAAATGGCAGCAACTCAACCGCGTGTCTGGTTCCTTTCTCTTGCTCTGGCGCTGACTTCGTTTCTGGCTGGCAGTAGTGATGCTGTGAGCCAGGATGCTCAGACAACAGGGGAAACCGTCAGCGTGTGGCCGGACCTGGCACCGGGGGAAACCACAAAGTTGAAGGGCGAGACGATGCCGTTCCGGCCGGAAGAGAATCCGCCGGTTGTGCGAGTCACCGGGATTACTCAGCCAACGCTGGCCTGCTACCTGCCTCACGAAAACTCCACGGGGGCAGCCGTCCTCATTCTTCCTGGCGGTGCCTTTGGGCGAGTTGTCACCAACAAAGAAGGTTCAGAGGTTGCCGAATGGCTGAACGGCCAGGGGATCGCCGCCTTCGTACTCAGCTATCGCACGATCGGAAGCGACGCCGACAAAGATGTCAAAGCGAACGCCTGGAAAAAGCCCGTTCAGGATGCCCAGCGAAGTTTGTCGCTGATTCGAAGTCGATCCGCCGAATGGAAACTTCAGAAGAACCGAATTGGCATCATGGGATTTTCGGCGGGCGGACAGGCGGCAGCACGAGTCATCTGTTTGGACAACACGCGGACCTACGACGCAGTTGACGCGGTCGACAGTGAGTCTATTCGTCCGGACTTTTCCCTGTTGGTCTATCCATGGAACCTGACGTCGGGCAAAGAAGCACGCCTATTGCCGGAACTGACTGTTCCCAAAGAATGCGGACCTGTCTTTCTGCTTCATACACATGACGACGGCGCATCGTCTCTCAGTTCGGCCATGTTCTACGTGGCTCTGAAACAACAGGGCACCCTGGCCGAGCTGCATGTCTTCAGCAACGGAGGGCATGGCTACGGAATGCGGCCTGTTGTTGATTCCAACATCTCCACCTGGCCATCCCTCGCCGAACCATGGCTCAAGCGAGTGCTGACGCAGTAAGTAGGTGCCGCTTGCCGAGCGGCACATTGCGGCCCAGCCGCAACCAGCGACCTGACAGGTTTCCATCGGATCGGACGTCGTCGTGGAAAAATGGCATCGCTATGCCTGTCCGCTTCCCGCAGACTGGGTTGGGCATCAAACCCATGCGCGAACACGGTTCGCCTGACGGCGAAAGTCTCGCCCGGCAGGCGAGACCTACTGTAGGTGCCGCTTGCCGAGCGGCACTTTGCGGCCCTGCCGCAACCAGCGACGAGTCACCTATCTATGTTCTGGCACACCAACGTGGATTCAAACACATATTGCCGCTTGCGAACGAACGCAAGTGGCTTTGGCATCACGTGGCTGTGAGAAACACGGTTCGCATGGCGGCGAAAGTCCTTTCCGGCAGAAAGGACCTACGTTAGCATTCAGTGCATTCTGAAGTGGGACGCGGCGGCAAGACTGCGTCAACTGTCTTTAGCCCATCGAAATGTGAAAGCGCATTTGTGACTCGCCCTTCCTGTGTAACTCTTGGACTGCAGCCAAGCTTTGGATTTGGAGACCGAACGGGCCTCGCGACGCCTGGACATGTAGTGGCCATGAAGAATGATGGAGCCGGCATTCAGCCCATCTTTCCTCAGCAGTCGATCCGTGAGATGACTCGCACCCAGAGAACTCCGCAGCAGGTCATGGACGATGCTCTCAATGGCGCTGCGGCCGCGGGGTGGATTCAGCCGACCGGAGCAGATGCAGACCATTTGAAGACACCTCAGGATGTTGACGTCACGGCGGCTGTGGGCTTTACGTTTTTCACAATCGATCCCTCCGGAGCGGTCGACCAGAAGGCGGACAATTACGACGAGGCAACGCTTCGCCAGAAGTTTGATGCGGTCAAGGGTCAGATCTCCTGGCTGTCCAGCTACACCGGCAAATCCCTGAAACTCTCCAATGGCACCGTCATTGTTCTTGATGAACCAACGCTGATGCGAGCCGCCGTAAAGTACGGTGCTGCCATTCAACAGGCGATCGAGCTTTCCAGCTACATCGCCAGTGTACACCAGAAATCCGGCAAAGCGTTTGAGATTGAACTGTCTGTTGATGAGACGGATCAGCCGACGACACTCGCCGAACATTACATCATTGCAGACCAGTGCCTGAAGTCCGGAATGAAGCTTGTGAGTCTCGCACCACGCTTCATTGGCGACTTCGAAAAGGGCGTTGACTTCAAGGGAGATCTGAAAACGCTGGAGAAGTCGCTGGCCGATCACGCCGCGATTGCCGACATGGTTGGGCCTTACAAGCTGAGTCTGCATTCCGGCTCTGACAAACTGTCCATGTACGCAGCTCTCAGCAAGGCCACAAAAGGACGCTTCCACGTCAAGACCGCGGGCACCAGTTATCTGGAAGCACTTCGAGTTGTCGCACGGCACGATGAATCGCTGTTCCGGGCGATTGTGGCCTTTGCACGAGGTCGATACGACACAGACAAGGCCACGTACCACGTTTCCGCGACGCTCGCGTGTGCTCCCGATCCGCAGCTTGTCTCCAGCATCCGCGATCTCGAACGAGAATACCTGGAACTCTGGTCCGAAGTTCCTGAGGGCAAAGGGTTCACGAAACCGGGGCGGCAGATTCTTCATTGCACGTTTGGATCAACGCTCACCCACGCGGAATTTGGTCCGGCCATTCGCACCGTGCTGAAGAACCATCCCGGTACCTACGAAGAAGTTCTGGCCGATCATTTTGGCCGACATCTGCGTCCACTCCGCGCGGGGCTGTAGTCGCGACCGCACTCGTTGACGAGTTCAGCTTTTGCACGTCCTCGCTTCCTCCGAATCGAGGACGTGCTTGATTTTGCGCAGTCGGTTTTCCCTCCAGGCAATCCTGTGAATTCGGCCGTCTCTCGGGTACGATTCGCGGCGCAGGCGATGCAGGGTGAATTCTCTTCATTAAACTGGGTTCTGTATGTGCGACGGTGTGCGCGATTCGCGAGTGGCGGCTTTGTTTTCTTTGATTGGCAATACGCCAATGATCAAGCTCCGGTTTGAACCGGAGGGCGTGACTCTGCACTGCAAGTGTGAGTTTCGAAATGCCAGCGGAAGCGTCAAAGACCGTCTGGCGCGGCACGTGCTCAGCGATGCTCAGAAACGCGGTTTGCTGAAGCCGGATTCCAACATTCTTGAGTGCAGCAGCGGCAATACGGGCATTGCGCTGTCGATGGTCGGATCAGTGATGGGTTACAAGGTGACCATTCTGATGTCGGCCAGCGCGAGTGAAGAACGACGTCGGTTGATTCGACAGCTGGGTGCAGACCTGATTCTTTTCGACAGTGCCGGGAAGTATCAGACGGGAATCGAAATGTCGCGGCAGATGGCGGCCGAAGACCCTCGCTACTTTCTTCCTCGGCAGTTCGAAAATCCACTCAACGTGCAGGATCACGAGTTCGGTACGGGCGAAGAAATCATCAGTCAGGTCGACGGCCCCATTGATGCGTTTATCCATGGTTTTGGAACGGGCGGAACCCTGGCCGGATGCGGCAAAGCGATTCGCAAACGCTGGCCAAAGGCAAAGATCTACGCCATGGAGCCAGCTGAACAGGCTTTGCTGGCAGGTGAATGTCCATGCTGCCACATGATTGAAGGCGTGGCTGATGGCTTCATCCCTGACCTGCTGAAAGACGCTCCGCTCGATGACCACATCAAGGTCACCAGCAGCGATGCGATGACCATGACCCGACGTCTGCACCGTGACTACGGCTTGCTGGTCGGAACATCTTCCGGCGCGAATATCGTGGCAAGCATCCGGATTGCGCAGGAGATGGGACCGAAGGCCAACGTCGTGACGCTGCTTTGCGACCGCGCGGAACGTTACTTCAGCACGCCTCTCTTTGATCGAACCTGAGAGCGAGCCATGCGCACGGCACACGTCATTACTCGGCTGATCATCGGCGGAGCACAGGAAAACACCCTGTTCAACGTCGATGATCAGCACCATCTGCACGGCGACGACGTGTGCCTGATCACCGGACCGGGTCTCGGCCCGGAAGGAACACTGGAAAAGCGTGCCAGGGAACGAGGGCTGGATCTTCGCGTCCTGCCGGAACTCAAGCGAAGTCTGCATCCGCTGCAGGACTGGAAAGCCCTGCGAGCCATTCGTCGAGCGTTCCGGGAGTATTCACCGGACATTGTGCATACTCATAGCTCGAAAGCCGGAATCCTCGGCCGGCTTGCTGCCAGGCAGCTCGGTTTGCCCGCGGTGCACACCATTCATGGCGCGTCATTTCACTTCGGACAGAACCCAATCCTTCATCGTGCCTATCGAATGGCTGAAAAGCTGGCGGCTCGGTGGTGCGATCATTTCATTTCCGTCTGCGACGCGATGACGGACCAGTATGTCGCCGCCGGAATTGCGCCGCGTGAAAAGTTCACGACGATCTACAGCGGAATGGAAGTCGAACATTTTCTTAGTCCGCGAAGACCCCGGGACGAAGTCCGGAGGGAATTGAATCTTGCCCCCAGCGACATTGTCTTCGGGAAAGTCGCTCGGCTCTTCCACCTGAAGGGACACAACTACCTCATCGAGGCCGCTGCCGACGTCGCTGCACGAATTCCGCAGGCTCGGTTTCTGCTCGTCGGCGATGGGATTCTGATAGAACACTACCAGACCCGAATTCGTGAACTCGGACTTGAAGACCGCTTTCGCTTCACAGGGCTCGTCGCCCCCGAAGTTGTATCGGATTACCTGCATGCGATGGACATTGTGGTTCACACAAGTGACTGGGAAGGATTGCCTCGCGTTTTGCCCCAGGCTCTGATCGCCGGCAAACCCGTGATCTCATTCCGCATTGATGGTGCTCCCGAGGTTTGCCTGCATGAAGAGACGGGACTTCTAGTCAACCACCGCGACATACACGGACTGGCCGCGGCCATGATCCGACTTGGTGAAGATCCGCTGGCTCGTCAGAAAATGGGAGCGACCGGGCGGGAACGCTTCACTGCTCAGTTTCGTCACGAATACATGACAGCACGAATCCGAGAGGTTTACGCCAGCGTTCTTCGTCGAAGGACCGGAACATCCACTGAATGACCGAGCCTTCCTGAGCCACTGCAGGACTGGCAATGGACGATTTTTGGCCAGTCTGAACCTGGGTAAACGGTGAAAGTGCTCTGGATGTAAAAATCACAATCCTTGTAGTATCTGCAGAAATTGCCGATCCTCATGTCAGCATTCCGGTGACCTGTTCTTTCCAGCGAAATGCCACAAACTGTTTCCTCACAGGGATTTACAGCTCGCGGCTTGTCTGAAGAACAAAAACCGGGGCCCATTGGACCGGAGTTTGCAAATTGAAAACCGACGCCCATCGGCAGCAATTGCCGGTAGCATTGCGTGTGAAGGCTCAAAGGATTTGAGCCGACACACAGAAACAACAAGAACCACAGAATAAAACGTGAAGGGTGAGCATGGACGCTCAGGGCCTGAACCGTTGCTTGAAACTGACACTGTTTGTTGCTGTTCTGGCGACCGGCCAGACATTCGGCGCGACTTACCAAACAGTGAACTTTACGGTCACCGCAGAATCTCAGGAAGTTGCCCGGGAAGTCGGCGAAGCCGCCGAGATGTACCGTCGCCAGCTTGCAATTTTCTGGCTCGGCAAGCCTCTGCCAAACTGGAGTCGCCCCTGCAAACTGACGGTCAAGGTTGGACCATTTGGTGCCGGCGGACAAACGACGTTTCAGTTCGTGCGAGGTGAAGTGCTGAACTGGCGAATGCAGGTGCAGGGATCACTGGAACGCATTCTTGACTCCGTCCTTCCGCATGAAGTCAATCACACGATCTTCGCGTGTCATTTCCGTCGACCGTTGCCCCGGTGGGCTGACGAAGGTGCTGCAACCCTGTTTGAGCATATTTCAGAACAGCGAAAGCAGCTGGATCTTTTGAACGAGGTGATGCGAAATCCGAAGGAGCTGATTCCTCTTCGTGAACTGCTTTCCATGAAAGAGTATCCCAAGGGCCAGCGAGCAATGCTGACCATGTATGCACAGGGATTTGCTCTTGCAGATTTTCTGGTGCAGCAAAAGGGGCGACAGGCATACCTCGACTTTATCGGCAAGGGTGAACTGATTGGATGGGACAAGGCTCTGCAGGCACATTTCGATCACGAGGACATTCAGAATCTGGAGAAGAACTGGAAGGGCTGGGTTCTCGCCGGGATGCCAAAACTGACTCTCCCAAGAGAACAAATGCTGGCATCAGAATCCGAAGGCCAGGCTCAGGAAACCGCACGACCAGAGCTGGTTCCTGTCATTCCTGCATCATCCCAGCCTCGACGAAAATCGGTGCCTGGCCGCGAGGGAGTTGTTCGTTCGCAGAGTCCCGGCAGCTCGCCTGCGAGCGGCACAAGCGGTCTACCGACAACGGCAGGATCGCGACAGCCGGCTTCTTCACGATTCCAGGGAGGTGTTTCCCGGAAGACCAAAACAGACGACAGCGAGCCAGTGATCAATGTGGCG
>CAZIGZ010000055.1:0-34217 GCA_964538835.1 uncultured Chitinophaga sp.
ACGGCCATCCGTGCCGGGCGCGGAGCATCAGATGCTGGTTGTTCCCATTTTCTGGCCATACCACAGAAGCGGCAAATAACCCGAAGGTCACCACTGTGTCAGCCCAAATTTCCACTTACCCCGGTGTCGAAACGTTTTTCGACCCCGGGGTTATTTTTTGCGCTCAACTTTGAGCCCCGGCAAACGCGTCGCCCTATCCCGTTTTCCCGCAACAACTTGCGATGAGTGCCTTTCTCGCTCCCGTGCCGCTCGCCTCAAACAGAGACACGGCGAAGCGGGCCTCTCCGAGCGTCTCGGCCCGTTTGAGAGCGATTTGTCTCTCCCATTCAGAGACACCCCCGGCTCGGGTTATGACCCCCACTGGCTTCACTAAGCAGTTTCGGAATTTCCAAAGCGGATTTTGGTCTTATGCGACCGTGGGGTAATCGCCACGTGACCAAAGCAACGAGTCATTTTGGATCGTCGACTGGATGTCCGAGTGAATGTTATCACCAGTCTAAAATGGCACCGTTCTGAACATCATTGAATTAACGCACCGCTGATTTTAATCGGTAAACCTCGCATTCCACCAAGTTACATGTGCCATCGAAGGAATAGACCTCTGCTCCAGCACTGCCGACGTCTGGGAATACCAGATCCGTCACGACAGTTTCCCCATCGTTGCCGAAGACTTCGACGGACGATGCATCAACAAACAGATGCAGGCGAATGTGCCCACTGTCATCCGGAATTAGTGGTCCCCGATGGCGACCGGGAAACGCTGGATGAAAATCCACGTTTCCCGATCGAATTCGGTCAATAAACAGACTCTGTGACTTAACATCATAACCCACAACCGTTTCCTGATTTGTTCCCTTGAGAACTCGCAGACCGAATTCCCTTGCGTCGCCCGGATTAAACATAGCAATTATCTCGAGCTGCTGACCTCGAAGACCGATGTTGCGTGTTTCGCTTTTGAGCTCAACGTTCTTCAACCTGACCGAATCCGTCCGCAGCAACTGCAACTCACGCACTGGTCTTTGGCACAGTCGCAGTTGGCCGCTGATTCGCCTCAGTGTGAGTTCTCGGGGAATCGACATAGCACTGCGCCAAGGGCTGGTGGGGTTTAGTGCCGTTTCCCAGTTGTTCATCCAGCCAATCCATAATCTTCGACCATCGCTGGCTGGTATGTTCGACCAGGAAACGGGTGCATAGAAATCCCTTCCAAAGTCCACCCACTGGGATTCCTTTGAGTCGGCAACAAAACTTGTGCCGTCAAAGACGCCCGTGAAGTATTCACCGCCGGACCCCCCTGCGATCGCTCCGCCACCCATGTCGGCTTCCAGAACCCAGCGAGTCCGGCCGGGCTCATTCTCGATTGGCAGTTCAAAAATATCCGGGCATTCCCAGTTCGGTTTGTTGGGAACTCCCGCCGGTCCAAACTCGCTCAGTAGTGTCCAGTCTTTCAGATTTGGAGAACCGTAGAACTGCAGCTTCTTCTGGACCGCTAATGTCACCACCATCACCCATCGCTTTGACGGAGAGTGCCAGAAAACTTTGGGGTCTCGAAAGTCCGCTTCTCCGATGTCCAGCACAGGATTGCCTTCATACTTTGTCCACGTACGGCCTCGATCGTTACTAAATGCGATATCCTGTGTCTGAAGTCCGGCACTGTGGCCCGTATAGATAGCGACCATTGGCGGCTTGCCATTCACGCCAAAGCCGCTCGTGTTCTCCTGATCCACGACGGCACTGCCGGAGAATGCCATCACTCCATATTCATCGTGCAGAGCAATCGGAAGATGCTTCCAGTGTACGAGGTCTTTGCTAACGGCATGGCCCCAGCTCATGTGCCCCCATTCATTCGCATAAGGGTTGTGCTGATAGAACAAGTGATATTCCCCGTCATAGTAGACCAGACCGTTTGGATCATTCATCCAATTTATTTCCGGAGTGAAGTGAAACTGCGGCCGGAAGGGCTCCTGATAGTAGTTTTGGGATTTTCGATACGACGAAAGTCGATCAACGGTGATGACGTGCCGAGAAGTGTCAGTCTGGATGATTTGATCGACCAGAATATGTCCCCATCCTCCAGTCGCCCTGTCGAAGATCCGTAACGTCACTTTGCGGCCCTTCAGTTCGCTGACATCCCATGATTCCCATTTCATGCCTTCCGACTCGTGTCCCGTTTCGGATCGAACTCGTTGACCGTCGGCCAGCAGTTCGATGCCAAGGGCATCCGGAATCTTGCCGCCGCCAATGAGGAAGGCGAGGTGATTATGAGTAATTGCGAATTCCGGTGACGTGATGGTCCCGACAGCCCCGTCACCCTTCGAAAAGCTGTTCGCAACTCCCTTGCCGAGCACTCCGCTAACCGGCATTTGACCATCGACCGCCCCTTGAACAGGCCCTGGTCCGAACGCTTCACCTTCCACGATCCAATTGCCAAATGTGTTGGATTCGAAATCATTGATGATGACGTCATCTGCAGCAATTGACGCGTTCCAGAAAGTGGAGAAGGCGAACAGAAGGAGGAATCGAACCATGATCAGCCTTTCAACTTCGAAATTCATCCGGAAAGACCGGCGTTGCGCCGGCTTGAGTACACACAAACGCAGCGATTCGATCTGCGCAGGAATGCACTTCGGCCAGTGGCTTATTCTTCACCAGGCCAACGGTCAGAGCCGCCGTGAATGCATCACCTGCACCAACACTATCGACCACCCTTATTTCCTCGCCGGGCAACTCGCTGCGGTCACCAGTCTTGCTGAGAAGCAGTGATCCCATGGCTCCCCGAGTCAGGGCAACCAGCCGCAATGGAAACATTCGAAGCAGTTGGAGCATCAACTCTTCTTCACTTCCCCGGAGAGAAAATAATGATGCCACGATCGGCAATTCATCGCTGTTCAACTTCAAGACGTTGGCCAGCGGCAGGGTTTCCAGAATCACTTTATCGGTCCAATACGGTGGACGCAGATTGATATCCAGAATCCGCAAACATCGTCCCGGCGTCGAGTTAATGAATTTTCGAATCGTTTCGCGCGAGACTGTGCTTCGTTGTCCCAGCGTTCCAAAGCAGACAGCATCGGCTTTCTCCGCCAGTGTCTGAAGACCGGTCGTCCACGAGAGGTTATCCCAAGCCGTGTCTTCCATGAACTTGTAGCGTGCCTGACCCTGAGCATCCAGCTGGACAACCACCTGCCCCGTCTGCAGATCAAGTTGCGCGACGTGAGTAGTATCGACAAATCGCTTTCGGAATTCCTCGAGACCTTTTTCTCCGAGAGAATCCCTTCCAACGGCACTGACCATCGACGCACGCACAGAGTCTCCGCCCACTGCGGCCGCACTGCAGACAAAATTCGCTGGTGCGCCGCCGAATCGAGGGCCAGCAGGAAAGATGTCCCAAAGTACCTCTCCAAGTCCAACAATATGATGGTCGGTCATGGCGTGATTCCCAACTGCTTCTGAATGTCTTCCAGCGGCACGCCCTTCGTTTCCGGAACCATGAACATCACCCAGATCAAATGCAGAACCATCATTCCGCAGAAGAACAGGAAGACATAGCCAGGTAGAAACAGTGTGACCATAGTTGGGAAAAACGTCGTCAGCAAAGCCGCAAAAATCCAGTGTGTGAAGCTTCCGAGTGCCTGACCGGAGGCTCGATACTGGTTCGGAAAAACCTCGGAAATCAAGACCCAGATCACAGCTCCCTGGCCAATTGCATGCGCGGCAATAAAGCCAAAAATGCAGGCAGGTACAATGCTGAATCGTCCGCTGAAGAAGGCGAACGAGCATAACCCAAGTGACACGATGTACCCGAACGAACCGATGTACAACAGAGTTCGACGACCAAGACGATCGATCAGCCATACACCCACGAACGTAAAGATCAGGTTCGTTACGCCGATGCCGATCGACTGCAGCAAAGCAGTTTTCTCGCCGAGCCCAGTCATCTCAAAAATCCGAGGAGCGAAGTACAGAATTGCGTTTATGCCAGACATCTGATTGAAGAACGCGACCAGAAATGCCAGCACGATTGGAACCCGCATCGTCGCTGACCAGAAGCCTTGTGATGTCGTCGACGTTGCTTCAGCATTCGAGATTTCATCGGCTAGCCGATTCAAACTGACTGGCGACGAGTCTTCGTTGATGATTGCAAGTACACGCATGCCCATTTCGCGGTCGCCCTTTTTTGCAATCAACCAGCGAGGGCTTTCCGGGATGGCGAAACACAAAAGTGTGTAAAAGAAAGCTGGAATCGCCTCAACTCCCAGCATCCAGCGCCAGTCGTTCGCGATGCCATCCAGAATTGCATTCGACGCGAAAGCCATCAGGATGCCGAAAACAATGTTGAACTGAAACAATCCTGTCAGTCGTCCTCGCATGATTGCGGGCGAAATCTCTGAAATGAACAAAGGAGCAGCGATCGTGGAGATGCCGACGCCAATGCCTCCGATGAATCTCGCTATGATGAACGAGTAGACATCGGTCGCCAGCCCCGACCAGACAGCCGATACAAAGTACAGAACGCCAATCAGTATCAGCGTCGGACGACGACCATAACGATCGGTTGGCGACTGCCCGATGGCCGAACCCAGCACCGTCCCCCATAACGCGGCGCTCATGGCCAGTCCATGCATGCCGTTGCTCAATCCCCAGAGACTCTGGATCGTCTTCTCCGCACCGGAAATAACCACCGTGTCGAACCCGAACAGAAAGCCGGCAAGAGCTGACACAATGGACCAGAAATACAGTTTCGAGTTCATGAATGAATCCCGATGCCTTCGAATGCCCCACCCCCAGACATTCCACCGATGGACCTGCGATTGCGGAGCAGCGAAATTCTACAATTGGCGGTGCATTCAAGCTGGAAAATCGCCGCAAACCTGCCCACAATGCTGTTATTACAGGTAAGCATTCGGTAATTACAGGTTTTGGGCGATCAGCGAAGCACATGCAGAAGCATCAACGCATTTCGCAGGAGCTGCGGACGGAGATTGCCACTGGGAAATTTGGTCCGACCGGCAAGCTTCCGAGCGAATCGCAGCTCGTCGAGCGTTTCCGCGTTTCCAGACCCACTGTCGCCAGAGCACTGCGGGAACTTCAATCCGAAGGGCTCATCGACCGCAAGGCTGGTTCCGGGTCATTTGTTCGCCACGCTGGGAGCCAGCCGCATAGTCAACTAATCAGTCTGCTTGTGCCTGGAAGGGGTGCGACGGAAGTTCTGGATGTTGTCTGCGGTGAACTTGGTGCGATCGCAAAGTTGCATGGATACGGCGTACTTTGGGGGCGATCACCTCATCCCATGCTCGATCGCAATCTTAACTCAACTTCGGCCCTTGAAGCCTGCGAGGAGTTCATTAAGCGCGGCGTTCGCGGGGTGATTTTCGCTCCATTCGAGCATCTGGATGACAGTCGCAGTGTGAATCTGAAGCTGTTGGATCTGTTGCGCCATGCTGGTATCGCAGTCGTTCTGTTTGATCGCGATTTCATGCCGTTCCCTCTGCGCAGCGACTATGACCTGGTGGCTCTTGATAATGTACAGGCCGGATTCCTTGCGGCCGATCACTTACTGCGACTCGGCATGAGAAGGCTGCGCTTGTTGTCTGATCGGGATTCCGCCAGCTCTGTTGATGCTCGGCTGACGGGAGTTCGTGAAGCCATGCTTCAATATCAGCTGCACAGCGACATTCCAATTCGTATGGATGGTGATGCCTCCCATGCTCCGTTCGTCAAACAGGCGATCAAGGATGTTGATGCCATTGTCTGTGCAAACGACTTCACCGCATTTCGCCTGCAGCAAACGCTCATGCAGCTGAACGTGCGCGTACCGGAAGACCTGCGGCTGATCGGCTTTGACGATGTCCGTCATGCAACACTTGCCAATGTGACACTGACAACGGTCCGCCAGCCATGCCGAGAATTGGCATGGTGCGCATTTCGAACGCTGGAAGAAAGAATTCTTCACGCCGCTCGTCCAGTGCGCACAACGTTTCTCGCGCCAACGCTTGTTGTTCGTAACTCTTGCGGAGCGTATGTCCATACTACACACACTGGGCGAACAGCATCTCACTGAACCGTATCTGGCACTGCACTGCAGAATCCCGGACACATAACCCGGCAACGGCATTTATCACTTTTCGCAGCGAACTGGTGAATCACAGTTGGCAGGAAGGCAGATCCGGGATGAAGTCACGCAAAAAGAAATCTCTCCCCCCCCCCCCCGACGAGCGACGCCGGGGTGTGGCGGCAATTCTGGCTCTGGCGGTCCGCCGAGTTTTGCGGGTTCGGCAGAATTCCAAAATTCTGAGCCCTGACGCTTCGAACAGAGTTGACCTCGTTCTCGAAAAACGGCTCAGTGTGTCTCTCGGGCCCGGTGGTTCGGGTCTGTCAAACCAGTAAGCGATGCGGCCCCCGGCAAACGAACGACGCTTGACGCTGCGCGAAAGTCAGAGAAACAGGGAGAAACGGAATGATTGCGGACGATGTCGATGTTGAATCCGAAGCACTACATCAGCTGCCGGTGAGCAGGCTGCACGAACGGTTTGTAAGAATCTATGGCGAGGCACCCGGGTCACGGAACCGTGTCTGGCTGATCCGAAGATTCTCTGGCGACTGCAGTCGCTCAAGGGCGGCAGTCTCATTGAACGCGCGAGGCAGCGGGCCACGAATTTTGGCCGCAAATGCTGATGTTCGCTTGATGTCAACGCAGCGTTCCTGGAGGTCCACGTCAAACCAGCGGAGAAACGGCAGCGGACGGCGCCGTCCGTCGATCGACGATTGCCAGCCAACAGAACGCCGATTTATTGCGATTCCATAGGAAAGCGGATTGAAGTCCAGGTGCACTCTGATGGCTTCGAATACGAGGGCCAGAGATACAGGTCGCTCTCGGCCGTCGCCGAGGTCATCACGGGACCGCACTCCAACGGGTACCGGTTTTCGGGTTGAGGGCGAAGTAATGGGCCCGGCAAAACCTCCGGTGAGTCATCGGACACAAAGTTCCGCGCAAAATGGCCACCCTCGGCTGTCTTCCTGCTATGGCGTTCTTCGTCCGATACCCTGCCATTTGGGTTTGCGTGCGTTAGGCTCAGACAAACCTCCAGGTGATTCGGAACCGCATTCTCGAGCCATGCAATCCAGCCGCACATTCGTCAACAACCGCCCTCGCCCAAGCGAAGTTGGTGAGAGGTAGAGTAAGGGCCAGTAAGCCCCGCTGAGTCCTGAAAACTGAAATCTCTAGCTCAGTTGCTTCAGTCGCAAGCGTAAACAATCAGCCACAAATTGAAGCCATGCAACCTCGGGGAGGATTTATGAACAACAGTCCTTATGCTCCACCGACAGAAGATCCTTCGACTCCCTCCAAACCCGAAGACATGATCAACCCGGCTTTCCGCCCCAAATGTGCTCTCGCAGGGTTGTTTCTCGCTGTACCGTGTTTTGTCCCGATGTTCTTTCTTCGCGCGATGTATGGAGTCGGTTGCCTCGGAGGATCCTGGCAGCACTACGCCCATTGGGATTAGTTCGCGACCCTGTTCTTGCATCCAATCACATTCGGTCTATTCGTTCCTGGTTTTGAGATACCACCGATCGGGTTACTTATGTGGTTTCTGGAATGGATGCTCTACGGCTTGTTAATTGACGTGTGGTGCTGCATCGTTCGGAAACCAGGTCGAGTCATGGTGTGACGAACGACAGAAGGCTGTAACAACACTGGGCCCCTAACCAGCAGCGTACCGCTTACCTCGAGGTCGAGACATTTTTCGCCCCAAACTCGGTCCCGTTCTTCTCGTCTCAAATGAGCATGCTCCGGGTGCTCTAGGTGCCATGCACCATAGTAAGAAAATCCAGCAAAAACACTTACGATTGCCAGTGCTCTGCGCGCCACGCCAGGCCGCAATGCTGCGACGAGTAGTGAGCATTTGATCATTTCTCTGTCGGCCCCGAATGGCTTGGGAAATCCAGCGGTTGTGTCGCGTCCATCCTGCGCTTCGTGGTCACGAGAAAAGCGGTGAAAAGACTGGTTTTTTGATTTAAGGTGCCTGGCACCTGAGAACCAGAATGGAATTTCGTTTGGGTTTGAAACGGTTGTGGCAACTTTGGTTTTGGATGACGCTGTGGCCGTGGTGGCGGGCAGAGGGGAGAACGGTGCTCGCGGCTCAACGAGCTTCAGCGGCGACGTGGTTTCTGCGTTCGCATGTCAAAACGCTACAAGGTGTTACGACGTTGGTTTGGAACTTTTTCCAGCAGACGATTCGAGGACGACGTAGTGAAGATCCAGCAACGAATGGCACAGTCGTTGCTCCTTTCCGATGACTGCCAAATGTGCGCAGCATCGTTCCAAGATTGGTTCAGATGAATGAGTCCGCCGGTCCGTGGCAGGACGGTTGCCTGAAGCGAGAGCGTGTGCTTCCTCGTGAAGCCGCAGGCAGCCAGTGTCGCCTGCGTGCCCCGGGGATCTGAACCGATCGAACGATGTCAGTCGGAATCATCCGTTGTCGCCTTGAATTGGAGGCTGTCTGCCTTTTTGAGGAGTCAAGATATGAAGGTAGCTCGTTGGTCTACTGTCGTTCTGAGTGTTGTTGCCGGTGCCGCTGGCGCATCGTTGTGGTTCAATTCTCAGCCCGTTTCGCAGGCACTGGCGGAGGAGGAAAGTCCGCGGCCGGAATCGCTGGCTCGCGCGGAAGAACTATCCTCAGGGTTTCGCTGGGTGGCGAAGCGAACTTTGCCGGCCGTGGTGTCTGTGCGTTCGGTGAAGAAGGTGGAGTCACCGCGAATGACGCAGATGGATGATCCTTTGGAAGGGTCACCGTTTGGCCGTCAGTTTGGAAGTCCGCTGGATGATCTGTTCGGGGATATGCGCGAGCGGATGAGGGAACAGCAGGGCGGGTCCCCTGGGCTTGCCACTGGTGAAGGATCCGGGTTCATCTTTGATTCCAGTGGTCTGATCATGACCAATTCTCACGTCGTCCGTGGTGCGGATGAAGTATTCGTGAGTCTGGCGGATGGCACGGAGTACAAAGCTCAGGACATTCGCATGGACGACTTCGCCGATGTCGCTGTTATTCGCATTGACGCTGGCCGCAAGTTGCCGTCAATTCCGCTGGGCGATGATTCGCAGATGGAAATTGGCGACTGGGTTCTGGCATTTGGCAGCCCATTCGGGCTCGATCGTACGGTGACTCAGGGCATCATCAGCGCCAAATCACGAGGATTGAAAAACCTGCCGTCGCGTCAGGAGTTCATTCAGACGGATGCGGCCATCAATCCCGGGAACAGCGGTGGTCCGCTAGTGAATCTGAACGGTGAAGTCATCGGCATCAACACCGCCATTGAAACTCGCAGTGGCGGGTACGACGGCGTTGGATTTGCCGTCCCTGTCAGCCTTGCGCGATGGGTGAGTGACCAGCTTCTGAAGGATGGAAAGGTTCGCCGTGCGTATCTTGGCGTGACACCACAGGAACTGGACTCCAACCTGGTGAATGCGCTGGAACTGCAGTCTCGCCGGGGAGTAGTCGTTGCCGAAGTTCGCAAAGATTCTCCGGCGGCAAAGGCGGGCGTTGAAGTTGAGGACGTGATCATCCGCCTCAACGGTCGTGACATCGAAAACCGACAGCAGCTGATTGCGACAGCCGAACGACTCCGGATTGGGGAGTCATATCCGCTGGTGGTTCTGCGTGGCGGCAAGGAGCTTGAGCTTCAGGTGACGGCCGCAGAGTTTCCAGTGGATGTTGCTGAATCTTCCATCACGATCGAAGACCTCGGTGCCGAAGTTCAGACGCTGACGCCCGAACTGGCTCGTGAACTGGAAATCGACGCAGAAGAGGGTGTGGTCGTGACCAATGTCGCGCGCAACTCTCCGGCGGCTCAGATTGGTCTGCGTCCTGGGTTTGTGATTGCCCGCGTTGGGAAGTCGGACGTGAAGACGGTGAAGGAACTGGAGGAGGGATTGAAAGCGGCGAAAGAACGAGGCCAGCTGGTACTGCTGATCAAGACTCCGAACGGAACTCAACTGATCAGTGTTCCCTTCCGATAGGCCAAAATGACCGAACTTTGCTGACTGGTGGCGTGTTTGGCGCACGAAACGGCAGGTTGGCGAAGGATTGTTCGTGAACGCAGCAGACTGATCTTCGAAAACGCTGGCGGACCTGTCAAAATCCGCCAGCGTTCTTCTTTTGAGGGAAATCGGTATCCAGTTCGTCCATAGTGCTGATGAAGTCCGATTCAAACGGAACTTCAACGAAGAGCGCCGGCCAGTGCTGGCTGAACCGGAACCACTAACCGTCCGTGTGGACTGACTCATGAGTATTGTCAGCAAACTGTTTCATGGACTGAAGACGGGCTTTCTTCCGTCTGCTGCTCGCCGTTCCCGCTGGCGAGCGATGGCGAACGATGTGATTCGCCGCAGCGAAAAGCTGAATACTCTGTCTGACGAGGAACTGGCTGCGCGCGGACGGCGCATTCGATGGGATGCTCGCGCGGGAACGCCGCTGGATGTCCTGCTTCCGGATGCCTATGCGCTGGTGCGCGAGTCTGCTCGCCGTACGCTGAAGATGCAGCACTTTCCTGTGCAGATTATGGGTGCGATCGCGATGTTCGAAGGGCACATCGCAGAGATGCAGACCGGAGAAGGCAAAACTCTGACTGCGACCATGCCTTCGTTTCTTCGTGCATTGACGGGGCAGGGCTGCCATGTGGTGACGGTGAATGATTATCTGGCGAAACGCGATGCGGAGATCATGGGCCCTGTGCATACTCGCCTGGGCCTGACTGTCGGCAAGATTCTGGAGAACATGGAACCGGACGAACGTCGCCAGAATTATGCGGCGGACATTACCTATGGAACGTCGAAGGAAATGGGTTTCGACTTTCTGCGTGACCGTCTTCGTCTGGGAACAAGTCCCGAAGATCCCGGCCCGAAGCTCCGCCGCTTTATTCGAACTCTGCAAGGGGCTGAAGAACCTGTGCAGCGAGGCCATCATTTTGCACTGATTGACGAAGCGGACAGCATTCTGATCGACGAAGCTCGAACGCCGCTGATCATCGGGCTGACTCAGCCGAATGATCCGGCCACCGTCAATCTGTTTCGATGGAGCAACCGAGCGACGACTCAGCTGGAACCTCGCAAAGACTACGTCTACGAACCTGAACGCCGCACCGCATGGCTGACCGATGCCGGGTGTCGCAAAGTGGTGCTGATGTCCAAGCCGTCGCTGTTGAGTTCGATGGACACAGAGAGAATCTACACGCAGGTGGAGAAAGCACTCACCGCCCGGCATGCGTTTGAAAAAGACCGCGACTATGTGATCGTTGAGAACAAGGTTGTGATTGTCGACGAAGGGACTGGTCGAGTCATGGATGGCCGCAAGTGGCAGGATGGTCTTCACCAGGCGATCGAAGCCAAGGAGCTGGTTCCGATTACCGCAGCGACCGGTGAAGCGGCTCGAATCACCGTGCAGAGTTTCTTCCGCAACTATACGCATCTGGCGGGGATGACCGGAACCGGGACTCAGGCCGCATCGGAACTGCGGAAGACGTACCGCCTGAAAGTGACTCGCATTCCGACGAACAAAAAGTGCATTCGCCAGGGCCTTTCGACTCGCATCTTCAAAACCCAGGACGCGAAGCGAGAAGCGATTGTGGAGCAGATCCAGGAGATGGCAAAAGCCGGCCGTTCCATTCTGGTGGGAACGCCTTCAGTCGAAGCATCAGAAGCGCTGGGGTTGATGCTGAAGGACAAGCGAATTCCACACCAGATTCTGAACGCGCGGTACCACGAACAGGAAGCAGAAATTGTTTCTGATGCCGGCCACCCTGGCAAAGTGACCATCGCAACCAACATGGCTGGTCGAGGGACGGACATTCTGCTGGACGATGACGTCCGCAAGGCTGGCGGTCTCCATGTCATTGCCACGGAAATGCACAGCTCGAAGCGAATCGACCGCCAGCTGATCGGGCGCGCGGCTCGCCAGGGAGATCCCGGGTCGTATCAGTTTTTCTTATCACTTGAGGACGAATTACTTCGGTGTCGTGAACCTCGTGAAGTGGCTAGAAAACAAAAGATGGCGCTGGCGAACCGACAGGGCGAACTCGGGCGATCGTGGCTGAGGTATTTCCAGCGAGTCCAGCGGTTCCTCGAGAAGACTCATCGCAAGCAGCGAAAACACCTGCTGAAACAGGAGCGTCTGCGTCTTGAACAGTACGAGAACATGGGCCTCGACCCGTATTTGGAACTGACTGAGAATTGACGTCGCTGAGGGCAGGATGGCTGAGTCTCGATCCGAACGGCCACTGCCATCAATGTCGGTGATCAAGGTTTCCCGATCCGGCGCCGGGCTCGGATTTTCGGCTCAATCCCCGTGGCGAAATGGATGTAATGCGCTTGGGAATGGCTGTGTGACGTCGTATAATCTGGCGGCCCGTGACGGGGAATGTCTCCTGATCCAGCACCTTCAAGGAAAGCAATCGCATGAATCGATCTTTTGGCGAATATGACCCGTACGCTGTGTCCGGCAATTTGCTCGCCGCTGATGCTCACCTGTCCGAGCGACTTGGCTTTCTCCGTCGCGTGTATGCTCACGTCTTCGGTGCCATCGCATTGATGGTCGGGATCGAGTACGTGCTGTTCCAGACCGGGCTTGCGTTCACGCTGTTTCGGATGATGGGACAGGCCTGGTGGATGGTGATTATCGCCTTCATGGCCATCACGTGGGTGTCGGAGCGTATGGCATTTTCCGGAGCATCGACCGCGGTTCAGTACACGGGACTGGGGCTGTTCGTGGGGATCCAATCCGTTTTGGCGGCTCCGATCATTGCCATCGCGGCAATGAAGAATCCTGACCTGATTGGTCAAGCCGCCTTTCTGACTCTCATGATTACAGGCGGGCTCACGTTAATCGTCGTTCTGTCGAAAGCGGACTTTTCGTTTCTGCGAAACCTGTTGTTTCTGGCCGGGCTTGCGATGTTTGTGATCTCGATTGCCAGCGCGATCTGGGGATTTCATCTGGGCATCCTGTTCAGCGGTGGGCTTGTCGTTCTGATGTGTGGTTACATTCTGTACGAGACATCGCTGATCATGCATCACCTGCCGACAACGGCTCACGTGGCAGGAGCTCTTATGATCTTCGGATCAATCTCGGTCCTCTTTCGTCAGATTTTGATGATTCTGGTTCGGCTGAATGAGGACTGATGGCTGGAAGCAATCGGGTTGCCGAATCTTTACAGAAAGAGCCTGATGTTCCTCGGAAGTCAGGCTTTTTTTACGACCAGATTCGGTGGAATGATGAACTGCAGGAGATGACTTCAGACCTGAATTCCTCTGTGCCTTTCTGAGAAGCGAATTATGCCACTGTCTTCACCCAAACGAGAATCGCTGCTCCGTTATGCATCGCGACTGGCTGACCAGCTGGCTGCCATACGACCGACGTCCATTCAACGTCTGCTGCCCAACATACTGGCTGCGGTGTCGAAACGAATTGGCGTGCAGCACGCTCATCTGTATGTCGTCAGTGGCCGACTCACACTGTGCCCGATGGCTGGCATGATCGCTGAATGGTCAGAAACCTATCAGGGGCCTTCACTGGCGGACAAAGTCAAGACAGAGCCGCTCGTGTCGTTTGCGGGAGCCGATCACCATATTGTCCTTCAGAAAGGAGTGACGCTTTTTTCAGGTCTCGGAGATGGCGGGTTTGCGTGCAGTCGTACGATCTCCTGCATCCTGCGTGAGATTGATGCGAACGGCTATGTAATGATTCCGATTCAGATTCATCAGGACCTTCGCGCGATCATCGCATTTGCTCATGATCACGGCGAGGATCATCTGGAACCTCAGACACGTGCGCTGATCCAGTTGATTGGAAGACTGGTCATCAACTGCTGGTTGATTGCCAGACGAGAACAGCGGCGACAGAAAGGGCACAAACAATGGAAGAAGGTCGCTGACGGCGCCTGCGACTTTGCAATTCAGCTGGATGCGTCGCAGATGATTCAGCATGTGATTGCGTTTCGTGAAAGGCATCCTCCGGATATTCGAGGACTTCGATTGCGAGACATTGTCGCCCCGGCCTCCATCGCACCATTGATGGAGGAGATGGAACAGGCCACAAGGTCCGGAGATCCCCGCCTCACGGAGTTTCGTGCGCTGTCAGCTCCAGGCAGGACATCGTCCTATGCCGTGCGAATCGAACCAGACGGCAGCGGCGGCGGAGTGGTCCTGTTGTACCTTACCAGCAATGAACGCGAACGAGCGCATGCGGAAGAAGTCCAGAATCTCCGCAGCCAGCTGGACCGTGCCGCCAGACTCAGCATGCTCGGCAACATCGCAACTGAGTTCGCGCATCAGCTCGCACAGCCACTGCAGGCTGTCGCCAACCACATGTTTACGATGCGATCGCGGGTTCAGCGAAAAGAGTATGACCCGGAGAAGCAACTGCAGTCCATCGATCGCATTGAGGCCAGTCTTCAGCACGCCAGAGAGATCATTCAGGGAGTCCGCGAATTGCTGAAGAATCGCAAAGCAGATCGACGGAAGATGTGTGTTCGTGCCCTGATCGAGCGTTCGGCGACGCTTGTGCAAAGCCAGGCGGAGTCTCGTGGCGTCACGATTCAGACAGACGACATTCGGTCCAGCACAGAACCCCTGAACGTCTTTGCTGACTCCGGGCAGACAACACATGTTCTGACCAACCTGATGATCAACGCGATGGAGGCTATGGCCGAAGCACAGACTCCGGATGCACGGTTGACGGTGCGTACAGGTATCTCCCCCAAACCGCATCTGGCGTTTGTCGATGTCATTGATAATGGTCCGGGGATTTCAGACGAACACAGAGCGACGGTGTTTGATCGTTTCTTCAGCACCAAGACAGAAGGATTCGGTATTGGCCTGGCCATGTGCCGTGACATCGTCGAACGACAGGGCGGAACGATTTCGGTGTGCAACAATCCAGCAGGAGGCTGCACATTTACCTTTACCATTCCGCTGTTTGTCGAGAACTGCGAAGACTCGGGTGATGATCTGACTCGAATCTGAAAACGCTGACATGAAGAAAATCGAAACTGCGGTAGAAAACGGTCTGGAGCCAAATCGTGAATTCGCCGATGATGCTGGTGTGAGAGAACAAGTTGAGCCGCTTCGGCAGCCCAACATTTTCAGTTCCGTCCGCTGGAACCCCGACGGAGGTCTCAAAAAAATCGCGTAGGCCCGGATCACCAAAGAGTGCACGCTTGACGTGACTCGATCTTCGCCTGTTTCGCAACGTATCCACCGTTCGCAGTTCAGGACTTCTGACTCTCCAGCCGCACTGAGTTTTCTCAGTGCGGTTTTTTTTGTTGAACAGGCAGGCTGCATCAGCCGGTGTTCGTTACCATCCCGCAGCCATGATGGCCAGACGGAGTCGTGTGCGGCGCAAGCCCTTCCTGAGCAGGGCGAAACAACCGGCGACGGAAACTTAAGAGACTACCAGAAATCAACAGAATGACCGGACCCGGAGAACTCGCTGGCCTTGCTGCAGCTGGATTCTGGGCCTGCGCGAGCCTGTTTTATTCACGAACCAAACTGACCGCGTGGCAGATCAACTTTGGCAAGAACCTGCTGGCATCAGTCGTTCTGCTGGTTCATTTGTCCCTCGTGAGACTTCCGTTTGGTCGTTCGTTGTTTCTGGCTGATCAGCGAACGATGCTGCTCCTCGCAGGCAGCAGTGTTTTCGGAATCCTGATCGGCGACACATTCTACTTTCGAAGTCTCCAGATCCTGGGACCTCGCCGCGCGTTGATTGTTTCCACAGCATCCCCGCTCTTCGCCACGTCGGTTGGATGGTTCTATCTGAATGAGTCGCTTCTGGCCGCCAACATCTTTGGAATCCTGCTGACACTGAGCGGAATTCTGATTGTAATCTCGGAGCGATCTGATGGTCAGGAAACGCCCGGGCTTTATCCGTCGACGATGGTGAAAGGGGTTTTGTGCGGGCTGACGGGAGCAGTTTGCAATGCGGGCGGAGCGACACTCAGCCACATCGCGACTCATGGACCAGAAGCATCGGGCTCACAGGGCTGCGATGCCCTGGAGGCCACCGTCATTCGAGTCTGCGTCGCCGCGATCGGCTCTCTGCTGAGCGCACTGATAGCGTTCCGGCTGCGGGAAACGATCAGCGCGGCTTTCCATCCTTCCGCGTTGCGAAGCTATGGACCGGCTGTCATCTGCGGACCGTGGCTGGGGATCTGGATGAGCCAGATTGCCTATCGAAATTCTCTGCTGGCCATTGCGATTACACTGACGTGCACGACACCCCTGTTTGCCATGCCGATGACTCGGATCCTGTATGGTCACAGGATTACAGTACGAGGCTTGTTTGGTGCAGTCGTGGCGCTGCTGGGCGTTTATCTGACCGTGCGCCGAAGTTGAGATCCCAGGGAAGATTGCCCTGCGCGAACGGCACCTGGTAGTCTTCTCCACCAGGACGTGGCTGGCTGCATATCACAGGAGTATGGTGACTCCAATGCTGTGCGAACTGACTCACAGGCGTGCGTGCGGGGCACGGTTCTGAGGCTTTCAGAATCAACGAACGCACCGATGGTGAGGGCCTCAGACCGCGTTCATCGTCATTGTTGCCAAGTCGCGCTTTGTCACGGGAGAGGATACCAGACTCGGACAAAAACCGAGCAAGTTTGATTGCATGACTTCCGAACGGCCTTCGACCATAGAGTGCCCGCGAGTGATCTCAAGTGGCATTTCGAACGTCAGACTCTTGTTAGGCTCGGACGCGCATGCGGCTGCTCCGTCGAATTATCCGAATCTTCCAGTTCGCTGTTCGCGAATTCAGAACAGAGACTTCCTCACCACCTGCGTCAGCGACGGCTGTCATAGGCTATCCATCGGCGCAGCGTGTGGAGGGGAAGATCCAGGCGCTGTCGCTATTGCCAGAGTTGTCTGACAAGATCTTTGGAGCGGCAAAGACGCTTCAGAACAGTGTCCTGAAAATCAGTGATAATTTCTCCGGACTTGCCAAAACATCAAGAGAAGCCGTTGAATCCGCACAAGGGGGGCTGAACCGATACGGAAACAGTGCGATGGTTCTGGATGAGATCGCCAGCGGCCTTGTTCAAATCGACGAAATGGCCGAAGTGGCTCATGTGGTTTCCATCAATGCTCAGATCGAATCCACTCGCCCGGTTCCCAGCCGCGAAGCCTTTATGGCGCTTGCGACAGAAACGTCACGATTATCAGAACAATGCAAGACGGCCAGTCGAAGAATTGGAGAGGTTCTGCAGAAAGTTCGGACACTACAGCAGTCAATGCTTCGATCCATTGCGGATTCAGGAAGTGTCAACGAAGATCTTGAGCGTCAGATTGCCCAGGCCGTCATCGGCATGCAGTTCCAGGATCCTCTGACACAGCAGCTGAATTCGATCGCGATTGCCGTGGACGCGATTCGCCAGGAGATTCGTCCGGTGCTCTGCAGCGCAGGAACTGAACAGAGTAGTGATCTTCCGAATCAGTGGAAGCTCTGGTTTGAATCACTTCCTGCTGTAACGAGCGGGCATCCGATGTCCGAAGGCGCGACTGACTACAACTGTGGATCGGTCGAGTTGTTCTGATCAGTGCGAAGTTCGACGCGGCAGCAAGGATGCGGCGATGATGCCGCCAGGACTCGGGATCGTAACGCCAGATCGACTTAGAGCCCGATTCAACCGGGTCAGGTAGTCACGGTCCTGGGGGCTGCAAGCAACAGCAGCTGGCTGGCAATCCGATCCAGTGGCAGCACCTGGCACGCGGCGTTCATCGTGACGGCTTCACGCGGCATCCCGTAGACGACGCACGATGCCTCATCCTGCGCGATCGTCTGAGCCCCGGCTTTTCGCATCGCCAGCAGCCCCTCTGCGCCGTCTCGGCCCATGCCGGTCAGAATAGCCCCGACTGCATTGCTTCCCAGAAATTTGGCGCAGGATCGAAACAGGACGTCGACCGACGGTCGGAATCCGGAGACCTTTTCGCCATCCGATACTCGGACACTATACGTCGCGCCGCTGCGGATCGCTTCCAGATGGCGATCCCCGCGGGCAATGAGCGCGTGTCCGGGCAGAATGCGATCACCATCCTCAGCCTCTTTGACTCGAATGCGACAGCTTCGATCCAGTCGATCGGCATACGACTTCGTGTAACCAGGAGGCATGTGAATCACGGCAATTACACCGGGAGCATCTGAAGGGAATTTGCTTAACACTTCATACAGAGCCTCAGTCCCGCCGGTTGACGTTCCGATCGCGATCACCTTATGAGTACTTGTGATCAGCGCATCAACCGGAACAGCCTCTTTGGTAATGTTCGCAGCGCTCCGGTCAGCGGAAGCCGGACGAGGCCGAACTTTCGCTGATGCCGCGGCTCGAAGCTTCTGCACGATGTCTGCAACCTGTTCGTTCATACCATTGGTGACGTCGACTTTGGGTTTGGTCACAAAATCGACAGCACCAAGCTCGAGGGCTCGCAGTGTCGTCTGGCAGCCACGTTCGGTCAGGGACGAGACCATGACCACGGGCATTGGATGGCCTGACATGAGTTTCTCCAGAAACGTCAGCCCGTCCATTCGAGGCATTTCGACATCAAGTGTGATGACGTCCGGGTTGAGCTTCAGGATTTTGTCGCGAGCCACATACGGATCGGGGGCCGTACCAACGACCTCAAAGTCAGATTCACATTCCAGCATCGACGTCAGAAGCTGCCGCATGATGGCCGAGTCGTCGACAATCAGGACTTTGATTTTTTGTGCCACGGCAGATCTCCTTCGCTATACCTGTTCGGCATCGACAAACAGCTCGACACTGCTAACCGGAGTTGTCGGCTGGGTTGCCTTACTGACAAGCGTTTCCGCGCGTCTGGGAACCTGTGTTTCCCGCACAAACACCTGACCGGTATGTGGCAGAAAATGAACTTGTCGTCCACACGTTCCACCGATGCTTTGCGCTCGAATCGGTATCTGTTCAGTTTCGAGGAATGACAGTGCAAAGCGGACATTTCGTTCGCCGATGTTGTGAGGCGAGTCCGCGGCCAAAGGGCGTCCCAGAACATTGGCTCCACCGAAGATCTTTGCTTCAAGACGTCGCCGATTGGCACCCAGTTTCATCAGCTGGTTAATAAGTAGTTCCATCGCGTGAACGCCATAGGTTGCCGAACTGCGACCGCTGCCGGAATCCTGCGGGAGCATAAAGTGATTCATGCCGCCAATGTGTGAAACCGGATCGTACAGGCAGACGGTAATGCAGGATCCGACGAGCGTCGAGAGCTTGACAGGAACCGCACTGGCTCGCAGTTCACCGACAATCAGGCTTTGAACGGGCAGGTTGGCACATTCGTCCTTAGTACTGGACTGATTGGCTGACGCAGAAGTGATTGGGCGGATGGCAGCACGAGGCGCGGGAGAGGAGACACGTGTTTCCGTGTTTTGCCCAGAAACTCCGGCAGACTGGTCGTTATTGACTCTGCTGTTCAGAGCCACTGGCTTTGTTACCAGAGTCCTCGCTGCCGCCCCAACACCTGGCCGCAGTTGATAGATAGTATCACCCAGCGAGCGATAGACGTTATCGAGCCGCAGGATTGATTCGCTGTGACCAATAAAGAGATGACCTTCCGGAACCAGAACATCTGCAAAACGGCTTAGCAGACGATCCTGAGTCATTTCGTCGAAGTAGATCATCACATTACGACAGAAGATGATGTCGAAATGAGTCTGAATGGGCCAGACAGAATCCACGAAGTTGATTCGCCGGAACGAGACAAGTTCCTGAAGTTCTGGCCGCACCTGAAAATCCGCGTCGGCCGTCTTGGCTGTTCGGTTGAAGTAGCGTTTTCGAATCTCTGCGGGTGCATCGGCAAGTCGATCTGGCTCGTAGCGGCCAGCCGATGCTCTGGCAAGCACCTCGGTGTCGACATCGGAGGCCAGAATTCGAATATCCCAGCCGTTCACGGACATCGGTCCAAAGTAATCCAGAATTGTCATCGCAAGCGAGTATGGTTCCTCACCCGTCGAACAGGCCGCGCTCCAGATGCGAAGTCGACGTTCGCCCGTCTCGTTGGCTTTTTGTTCGATGGCAGGGAACAGAGTCTTCTGCAGATACTGGAAGTGATGAAGCTCGCGAAAGAAGTCCGTCTTATTGGTCGTAAGACAATTGATCAGCTGCAGACGTTCCTGTCCGGTCGAATCACCGGTGGTTGCGTAATCGTAGTATTCAGAGAAGCTCGACAGCCCCAGTGATCGCAGCCGCTTGACCAGTCGTGATTCCACCAGCTGCTGTTTGGAAGGACTGAGTGCGATGCCGGCTTCACGGTAGATCAGCTCCCGGAACAAAGCAAACTCTCGCGAAGTCAGAGACCGGGTCGTGGGAGCCGCAATGGTACTGGTTGACATAAGTGAGTTGTCCGAAATGTGCTGCACGTTCATGCCGCAATAGCAGCCGCGCAGAGCGTTCCCGTGACAGGGCATGACGCGAGGGCGACACACCTTAGTCTGAAGAAGCCTGTGGCTCGTTGCCAGAGTGTTGCCGATCGTCAGCCGCGTCTGGATGCGCGCACCGCGTCCCGAAAGCTGCGACACGGTGAAGGGAGCAGACCGCTGGCTAATGCACGACCTTGGCGACAATTCCAAGCAGTTGCTCCGGGTTGAATGGCTTGACCAGCCAGCCTGTAGCGCCTGCTGTCTTGCCTTCCTGCTTCTTCGTGTCCTGAGACTCCGTGGTCAGCATCAGGATGGGAGTAAACTTGAAGTTGGGCAGTTTCCGCAGTTCGCGAATCAGACTGATTCCGTCCATGTTGGGCATGTTCAGGTCTGTAACGACCAGATTCACAGACTTGCCCGAAACTTTCCCGAGCGCGTCTTTTCCGTCGGCACCTTCAATCACAGTGAAGCCTGCGGACTGCAGAGTGAAAGCTACCATCTGGCGCATGGAAGTAGAGTCATCAACGACAAGTGCCATCTTGGACATAGCTGAGCCTTTGCTGATCATCATCAAAGTTGGGCAAATTGGGTCACAGGCCGGGAACCTGTGACCTGAAAAAGTTCACGGAGTTTCTGGATTGATAACACTGAGCAGTGCCGACGCTCACTATCCTACGCTGCAAGATCCCGAGTCAGCAGGTTGTCGATGTTGAGGAGCGTTATAAGCTGTTCTCCGGACCGAGCCATTCCGGCGATAAAGGTTGTGTCGATTCCATTACCAAGCTCCGGAAGCTCTTCCACGCCATCCTTGTTAACGTTCAGAACATCGGACACGGCATCAACAACGAGGCCGACAATGCGAGTCCCTACGTTGACGATGATGATGACCGTGAACTGGTTGTAACCGACATTCTGCATCGAAAAGCGGCTGCGAAGATCGATTACCGGCACAACGGTACCTCGCAGGTTCATCACGCCCTTTATGTAAGACGGAACGTTTGGGATCTGCGTCAAATGCGCAAGTCCTTTGATTTCCTGAACACGAAGAATGTCGATCCCAAATTGTTCTTCACCAAGCTGAAACGTCAGAAACTGATGCCCGCCTTCCAGCGTTTCGGTATTCTTGGCAATCGCATCTGGATGATTCATGGTTGACCCTTTCAGTCTGCAGTCCGTTGAGTTTGTGCAGAAATGTGAGATTCGGCGGCTTCAGTAAAAGTGAACCAGATGACTGCCGGAGGAATACTGCTCCTCCGGCAGTCGCGTCCTGATCAGGAACTGTTTCAGAATTCCATAAAGCCGTTTCCTACCATCCGGCCAATTTGCTCAGCTGCGGCGTGCAGATCGGTTTCCGGCGACGCTTCGGAAGGCTTTGACGCTGCAACAGCCGGTCTTCCACGTGCAGGTGCCTTCTTGCTGGCCACTGGCACGGAATCCAGTCGGAATCGAGCCACAAGTTCTCTCAGCTGTTCTGCATGCTGCAAAAGTGATGTCGCTGTTCCGGACATCTCTTCGGTCTGCGAAGCATTGTTCTGAGTGACACGGTCCATCTGAGCGACCGCCTTATTGACCTGCTCAATGCCAGTCAGCTGTTCACGGGAGGCGGCCGCGATCTCCGCCACAATATCCGTTACTCGTTTGACGGAGCCAACGATTTCTTCCAGCGTTCGTCCGGACTGATTCACCAGGGACGTTCCGTTTTCAACCTTTCGGACGGAATCCTGAATGAGTGTTTTGATTTCCTTGGCTGCCGAAGCACTTCGCTGGGCAAGATTTCGAACTTCCGCAGCGACGACCGCAAATCCTCGTCCCTGTTCTCCCGCTCGAGCCGCCTCGACGGCCGCATTCAGAGCGAGCAGGTTTGTCTGGAACGCGATCTCATCAATCGTCGTAATGATGTCGGCAATGCGCGTCGACGCCTGGTTGATTTCACCCATGGCACGAACCGCGTCACCGACAACGGCACCGCCCTTGTCGGCAACGTCACGCGAACCATTCGCCAGCTGGCGAGCCTGCTGGGCGTTGTCTGTATTCTGTTTGACGGTGGAAGTGATTTCTTCAAGGCTTGACGCTGTTTCCTCGAGGCTTGAAGCCTGATGCTGAGCACCACGAGAAATCTCTGAGGAGGCTGTCGTCAGCTGTGACGCGGCGGTGGCCACCGTCTCAGCCACTCCGCGAACTTCCGTCAGTGCTGACCGAATCGAATCAATAGCGGAATTCAGAGCGCGACCAACCTGGCCAATTGCATCGTCACCCAGATCCGGAACGACGATATCGAAGTTCCCGTCAGCAATGGAATTGACGATGTTCAGAACCTGCTGAACTTTCCGCTGCAGCTGTTCAGCCTCCAGTCGCTGCTGTTCGATTCGCTTCTGGTTTTCCAGTTCTTCCTGGCGTTTTCGTTCCTGGACTTCTGCTTCAAGCTCTTTCGCGCGAGTCACATCGGTTGCAAACTTCACGACTTTGAACGGGCGACCATTAAAGTCAATCATGGGATTATATGAAGCCTGAATCCAGATCTTCTTACCGTTACGACCGTAGCGGCAGAAGAGATCTGAACGGTACTTTCCTGCCCGCAAGTCGAGCCAGAACTGTTGATACTCCGTTGAGCGAGCCTCTTCCGGAGAGACGAACATTCGATGGTGCTTTCCTCGAATCTCCTCAATCGAGTAACCCACTGCACTGAGAAAATGATCGTTTGCGTCAAGGATGTTTCCATCCATGTCAAATGAAATCACTGCCTGCGATTTGGAGATAGCCTCCACCTGCCCCGTGGCTTCCCTCAGTGTTGTGACATCACTCCATTCCAGAGCAAACCCGGCTGGCTTGCCGTGTTCGTCGTTGATGGCTGTGACGTACAGCTGGATCTTTGCTGTGCCGACTGTGATATCGGTAGTAAACGGCAGATTTCTTGGATCCGCGAGCAGGTTGCGCTGATGTGCCGGAGCCTTGTGGAACTTGTCGATGCAGGTTCCGATGATTCTGGAGGCATCGAAATCCGGCCACAGGCGTCGAAAGCTGGCAGCGTGCCGTTCCATCAGCTTTCGTGTACCCTCATTAACGTATGTGACAACGAAGTTCAGGTCGACCACCATGACGGCGGCAGACACTCGATCCATCAGAGCATGTGTGAGCTCAAGTTCTTCCTGGCTGATTTTCGGGCGATTGCCCTGGTTCTTCCTGCCAGCAGCGACAGTGGCCGGGGACTTCTTTGGTGCGTTTTTCTTCGGGCTGCGTACAGCCGTCTTTTTGGTCGAACGTGGCATGGAAGTTTCCTTGCAGATGGCCCTGACGGTCAGTTGTCTCGCAGTCCAGCCGACCGTCTGATAGCTGGGGAGTAATTGGGTTGAATGTTCTGTGTGAAGCGAAGCTGCTGAAGATCGGAATAGGTTTCTGCAACCTGATTCGTCATCCGGTGTTTCGTACGTCACGCTGGTTGAATGAACGCTGTGTCAGTGTCATGCTGGCTTTTGTGTCATCGCACACAGGCTGTTGATATCAAGGATCAACGCCACACGGCCGTCTCCCAGGATCGTGGCGCCAGCGACTCCGGGAACTTTTTGGAAGTTGGCTTCAAGATTTTTGATGACGACTTGTTGCTGCCCAAGAAGTTCATCCACCGCCAGTGAATACTTGCGCCCCTGATCCTCGACAATGACGAGCAAAGCATCCTGGTTTCTGGCGAGACCAGGACGAAGATTCAGTAATGAATCCAGTCTGATCAAAGGCACGATTTCACCTCGCAGCGAAATGACTTCGCCGCGTGCCAGGATTGAGCGAACATCACTGGAACCGGGCTTAATTGACTCGACGACGGACAGCAGAGGAATGACGTAACTTTCGGTGGCGACGCGTACGAGCAGTCCGTCCAGAATCGCGAGTGTCAGAGGCAGCCGAACGATGACGCGACACCCTCGCCCTTTGACAGATCGAACGGAAATACTGCCCTGGAGGGCTTCGACATTTCGACGGACGACATCCATCCCTACGCCACGTCCGGAGATGTCAGTGACGGTTTCCGCAGTTGAGAACCCCGGAGCGAAGACCAGTGCGAAGATCTGATCTTCCGACAATGTGTCTGATTCTGAAACCAGCCCCCGCTCGATTGCCTTTCGGAGGATTCTGTCACGATCCAGACCGCGTCCGTCGTCTTCGATCTCGATGATGAAGTTCCCGCCCTGATGGTATGCCTTGAGACAAATGCGCCCTTCAGGGTCTTTGCCGGCAGCGACACGCTCATCCGGTGGCTCGATTCCATGGTCAACAGAATTGCGAACCATATGAAGCAGCGGATCACCAATCTGATCCACGACGGTCTTATCGAGTTCGGTATCTTCGCCTTCCATCTCCAGCCGCACCTGACGGCCGAGGCGATGACTAAGGTCGCGAACGATCCGTGTCATCTTCTGGAACGTCGCAGCGATCGGAACCATACGAAGGGAAAGACTCATTTCCTGCAGGTCGCGAACGATCTTCCCGAGTTGAACCAGAGCACTGGATTCCATGTCGGGATGAAAGCGACTCCAGTCCTGTTCGACCATGGAAGTGCCGATGACCAGCTCGCCGATCTGGTTGATCATCTTGTCCAGACGTTCTCGATCCACTCGAACCGTTTCGCGGGAAACCTGTTCGACTCGGCGATCTTCACCCGAACGGCGTTCTGCCAGAGGCTGGACAGAGGCGGCGGCCGCTGGCGCTTCTAAAGTCGCTGCTGTGATCGATGCTTGCTGGGCCTTCAGGACGGACGATTCGGCGGCATCCTGAGCTTCGCTTGCTGCCATGGAATCGGAGCTTTCCCTGATCACAGGCTGACTGGCATCATCGACGAACATGAAAACGTCGCGCAGTGCATCCAGGGATCGTTCGGTGCGTACTTTGATGTTCCACCGGACATAACAGGATTCCGGATCTAGCTCTGCAGTCGCGGGGATTTGAGACGTATCCGCGGTTGTGTCGATCGAAGTGCACAGACCGGAGATCTCTTCGATCAGCAACAGGGGATTTTGTCCTGAGTGGAAGAAATCCTGTGATGGGCGAAAATCGATCTCATAGACTTTTGTTGTCTGCATTCCCGGCTTAACCGCCAGTGGGGACGGTGATGCTGATACAGCCGGGTTGCCGGAGCAGGCTTCCAGTCTTCGAAGAACGTCGGCTGCCTGTTCCGGAGGATCCGTCTGATTTCGTTCGGCCTGGATCAAGCCGGTCAGAATGTCAGTCGACATCAGAAGCAGTTCGCACAGTTCCGGATTCGGCAGAATGGTGCCTTCACGCATCCGGTCCAGCAGGTTCTCGAGGACATGGGTGAACTTTGCGACGGAGTCAATTCCAAAAGTCGCACTGGCGCCCTTGATACTATGAGCCGCGCGGAAGATTGTGTTGAGAAGTTCCTGATCGCTGCCCTGAGTTTCCAGTTGCAGCAACGCGGCTTCCATGTTCTGAAGATGTTCGGCCGCTTCTTCAAAGAAGGCCGCTCGAAATCTGTTGAGATCGATTTGCATGGGGAATACTCAGCGATCAAAAAAGTTCCACGGAGCCAAAGTCCGAGTGATTGACAGAATTGCGAGTGTCGCTGTCCAGAACAGAGCGTTCGGACTGCATCGTGCTGTGCCGATCCAGCCATTCTCGCCAGTCGCGAGAACGCGATGCGACACGGGACGGAGATGCGGCTGATTCGAACGGAGCAAGAGTTCTCTCAATGGCTTCCAGTGTTTCAGCGACATGGTCAAGCTGCTGATTGATTCGATCCTGAAACTGAAGGCCCGTAATGGTCCTCGATATTTCGCCACCCAGTTCCGTGGCAATTTGCTGTGTTTCTTCGAGTGCACTGCGCAGGTCGGCATGCATGATGCTTAACTGGTTCAGCAGTCGATTCACCATGCCCTCATTCTTCAGCACCATCTCGGTGTCATGTTGGACACGTTCGTTCAGCTGCTGAGAGAAATTCATGACTGCAGTGTCGAGCTGGCGAACACACATTCGGATCGACGCAATCGTCTGCGTGGTATTGGATGCAAGGTTCCTGCTTTCATCGGTGACGGCATTGATCACCGCGGCCTGATGACCCAAACGGGCTGCTTCCAGCCGGCGATTTAGCCCGGCAAGCCTGGCTTCTTCGGCGATACCTTCGACCCGATGCAGGCTCTGATGGACTTCCCGCAGAGCCTGCTCCAGCGGATAGATCTGCCCGGAGAATCGGCGAGTTTGTTCGCTGGATTCCCGAATCGACGTGAGCAGACCGTACAGCGTTTCCCGGATCGCTCCTAGAGTTTCGGACATTCCGACTCGCCCTTCACTGGGAGCAAGTCCCTGCTGAGCAATGTCGACTGTCCGGCGAGCACGTGATGCAATTCCGCTGAAGCCGCCGGTCACTTTCAGCAAAGATTCCTGCAGGTCTGTCGCCGTTGCACGAATCTGGCGTTCGAGCGATTCGACAACGCCCCTGACAGCGGCTGCTTCAACCGGATCGGCCTTGGCTCCGACAGGAGCGTCATTGTTCAAAGCTGAAGGTGACATCCGATGTCCTGGCTGTGAAGTGCTGTGAGGAATGGCTCGCTGAACAGCGATCCGAGAATTTCGAGGAAGGTTCATGGATTGTTTCACAATGAAAGCGAGAGGTACGACTTTCGTTCCAGTGGCCTTCAGGTGGATTGCATCAGCGATGTCAGACCGGACGTCGCCAGCCATCGTTTGACGACGGTGTCATTCTCGCCGACCGAAAAATGCACACTGCTGGAACCGTATCTCTGAAGCGAAAGCAGAATCTGAAACAATGCCAGATCCACACTAGTCACATCTTTAAGTGCGATCTCCAGTGAGGAAACTCTTTCTCTTGCGTCAAGAATCTGCTGGTGGATCGCCTGAGCATTTCGAATCGACAAGTCACCAGTCAGAACCAACTGCCCAGAGGCATTGTTGTTCGAAGGTTCGAGGCGTACTTGAAAATCAGACATACCGGACTCCTCCGAAACTTTCTGATGCCATGAGATAGATATCGTTGCGCCATGTTCGTCGCTGACAGATTTCGTTTCCGCAGACGCTCGTCCTGGTGGCTTTGTGAACCTTTGAGTTCTGAGCAACATGGGTGGCGAAGAAAAACAATTCCGGACTTGAGGATCGAATTGGCTTGTTGATAACTTGCCTCATACTCCCAGATATTCCGGAGACGCGCTGGTATGCCCGCACGACCATGGGAACATGCCCGCGTGAGTGTTCAGTGTTATGCATCAGTGATGTACCCGACTGCCGAATTCGTCACCGATCGACAACTCAAATGTGCATACCGTGAAGATAAGGTCGATCCACGTAAGCCCTGAACCAGAATCGATGTCACCATGGGATGTGAGCGCGATCAGCGCCAAGAACAATCACAGAGGGGTGACAGAAAGTGGCGGTCTGTTGAGTTGGTGGCGACACGGCTGCTTACTCTTCTCGCCCGGCCGCTTGAATCAATGTGCTGTGCTGAATGTTCGTTCTGACGACATTTGAACCCGTTCGCAGTGACTTCGATCGACAAAGTGATCAGCTTGCGGGTTGACTCTTTGATGTCAGCCGATACTCTGCCAGTACTCATTCAGATGGCGCTGAGAGAATCGTGATGATGGCAGGCTGATAAGCTCGTTGCTGACCGGACGACGGTGGTAGCTCGGCAAATGCAGTTGCTGGCCGATTCAAACGCTTGGCGTGTGGAAACTTGTGCAGGATCGGGAGAACAGGACCTTGGCGGCAACGGAATGGAAAACAGTTCAGCAGGTCTCGCTTCTTTCTCCTTCGTCAGCGTGTGGAACATTGCTGCAGTTGAGCGGCAAACTGCTGTCTGATGCCGTCAAAGCGACTCAGTTTGATGTGTTCATCCGTTCTGCGCTGCCGGAGATTGCTGCAGAGCTTTCAGTTCAGTGGATTGGCCTGGCTCAGCGAGTCCCGGGGCCCAACTGGGAAGTGGTCGCGGAACAAGGACCGCAGGGGATGGCGACTAAGTCCGTTTTCCTTTGGGACGGAGCGCTGGAGCGTGATGCGGCCGGAGTCTTCCGAGCGGAGCAGAATCGCATCTACGGTGCATTCCCTTTGACTGGCGGAACACCGTTCGCGCATCTGCTTGTGACGGTGGGACGACATGCGGATGACGACCTTGCGGATTCCGGCCTGCTGCTGGCTCGGACTCTGTCGATGGCATTGTCACTTCTGAATCATGAGTTGCAGTCGCGACGACAGGTGGAGCGTCTTCGGTCAACGCTGGACATCGCGTCTCGATTGTCGATGGCCGACGATGCGGCTCCGTTACTGGAACTGATTGCTCACGAAGCTACACGTCTGCTGAACTGCGACCGCAGCAGCATCTTTCTGTGGGATCGCGAACGTGGCGAAGTGGAAGCTCGCCCAGCCCTGGGCGTCAAAGGTGCGTCGCTTCGGATTCCAGCCGGGGAAGGGATCGTCGGGGAAACGCTGCGGACCGGCAAAGCAATCTGCGTGGATGATGCCTATGAAGATCCACGATTCAATCAGGAAGTGGATCGCAAGAGCGGCTATCGAACTCGCAATCTGGTTTGCGTTCCGCTTCGTGATGCTCAGGGTCAGGTGGTTGGCGCGTTTGAGGGAATCAACTCGAACGACAACCGGCCGTTTTCTGAAGACGATGTGGAATGCCTGACGCAGCTGGGAACTCAGGCGGCCGTCGCTCTTCGTAATCTGCAGGAGCGTGATCTGCTTCATCGCAGCCACAGCCAGCTGGCAGAACGAGTCACCAAAGGCGTGATGATTATTGGCGAGAGCATGGCCATCACTGCACTGCGGGACACGATCAAGCGACTGGCGTCGACGGATCTGCCTGTGCTTGTTCTTGGGGAAAGCGGGACGGGCAAAGAAGTGGTGGCTCAGTCGCTTCACTATGAAGGCAACCGTGCAAACTGTCCGTTCGTCGCGGTCAACTGTGCCGCGCTGACGGAATCGCTGCTGGAGAGCGAGCTGTTTGGTCATGAACGAGGAGCCTTCACGGATGCTCGTGATATGCGTCAGGGCAAGTTCGAACTGGCCAACGGAGGCACGCTGTTTCTCGATGAAATCGGCGACATGAGTCCGGGCGGTCAGGCCAAGCTGCTGCGTGTTCTGGAGCAGAAAGTCATCACTCGAGTCGGTGGTTCGCAGACGATTCCGATCAACGTGCGAATCGTCGCTGCGACCAATGCGAACCTGGCGGAAGCGGTGCGAGCACGTAGGTTTCGTGAAGACCTTTACTATCGACTTGGCGTTGTGACGCTTGACCTGCCGCCACTTCGCGAACGTCCGGAGGACATCCTTCCCCTTGCGGAGTTCTTCCTGAAACGTTTTGCGACTCAGGCGCGACGGCCTCAGTTACAACTTTCGTCTGAAGCCAGGCGTCGCCTTCAGTCGCACACATGGCCAGGCAATGTGCGTGAGCTTCGTAATCTGATGGAACGGATTGCCTTCCTGTGTCCCGGCGATCGAATTGAGGTCGATGATCTGGCCTTTATTCTGAGTCCTGACGGTGACTCGGGACGATTGCCGGCTCTTGAGCTGGGCCTTGAAGAGGCGACCAGGGAGTTTCAGCGAGACTTCATTCGTCGCAGCGTGCGTCAGGTGAACGATAACATGACAGATGCCGCGCGGCTGCTGGGGCTGCATCGATCGAATCTGTATCGTAAGATGAAGCAGCTGGATATGAAGGAAGTTGGCGGTACGGAATAGATCAGCGTCGGTCAACATCCGTGCTGCGTTGTTTTGATTTGGTCAGCTGATCGTACCATTGTGCAAGCCATGCCTGTGGCAATCCGATCGGGCAGACCGTTACTGGCCCGGTCAGCTGTCTGGCTTCAGGTTTCTGAAAGCCAGTTTTCTCTGCGACAAACGTGACTGTGTGATCTGCCTGAACGCAGATTCCACAGGGCAAGCCCGTATCGCCATTCATCCCGGATGGCAGATCGATCGCCAGTACATTCGCTGATGATTGGTTCAGGCAGCGAATCACATCAGAGAACGGACTTCCGACCACACCGCGGATACCCGTTCCCAGAATGGCATCGACGATCAGGTCCTGTGGCGTGAGTCCTTCAAGTATCGTACCGACGTCTTGTGCCGATCCATCGGTGAGCGGTATCCCCGAACGCAGCAGGAATGAGTGATTTGAGGCCGCGTCGGCAGACAGGTTCTTTCCGCCGCGAATCAGCAGCGTTTCAGAAGGAATGCCATCGGCCGCCAGCAGCCGGGTGATGGCCAGTCCATCACCGCCGTTGTTGCCCGGACCGGCCACAATCACGATACGTCGGAAGGGGCCGAGGCGATGAATCACCTGGCAGGCACCTCGCGCCGCGTTCTCCATCAGCAGCAGACCTGGTATTCCCAGTTGTTCGATCGCATCGCGGTCGACCTGACGCACTTCGTCAAATGTGAGCGGTGGAAGTGGCATGGTGGGTTCCGCGGGAGTCATTTGGGTAAAGGCCAGGAGTTGAATCGTCGTGGGTTCCTGATCGGCCGAATTGATAGACACTCTCCTGCAGGTTTTCCACTTCAGGAAGCTGGGACTGGTGGCATAATCTGGTCGCGTTGTTTCCTCGGCGGGATTCTGTATCGTGTATCGCGGGCCAGTCATCTTCCTGATTTGTGACGCGACTAAACTGACTGTGGAGAAGGGGATATCGATGCGATTGCTGCGACAATGGTGCATCATCACGTTGCCGGGACTGGCACTTTTGGCGACCGGATGTGAAGAGCTTGGGATTCCGGGGAACAAGCCGGCAGAAACGGCGACGACGCCAGCAGAAGCACCCCCGGCCCCGACAATGATGGCTCCTCCTCTGCCGGATCTGGCACCCTCCGTGCCTCAGGCGAAGAGCCCGGAGCAAGTCGTGCAGGAAATCCAGGGGATGCAGAGCATTCAGATTTCCGATGCTGTACTGACACAGCTGGCAATGTCAAAGCCTGCGAATGAAGGTGTGAAAGCACTGGACCTGGGCGGCGCGAATGTGACAGCAGCGGGGCTTGCTGAACTCGCAAAGCTCCCGAATCTTCGAAGCCTCAAACTGACAGGCTACACTGGCGGACCGTCTGACTGGGCAGGACTTGCGAAAGTTGTGCAGCTCGAGGAACTCGATGCGACAAGTTCTTCACTGAACGATCAGTCACTGCCGGCCATCGGTGCGCTGGTCAATCTGAAGACGCTCAATATCTCACGCACCGGCGTCACCGACGCTGGCTTCGCTGCTCTGACGAAGCTATCAAAGCTTGAGAACATTGACTGCGGGGGAACATCGATCACCGGCGCGGGGTTTGAAGCGTTCACGGCCAGGTTTGCAAAAGCTCCCCTGAAGCAGGTCAACGTGACGAACACGGCCTTCGGGACATTTGGGTTTGCACACGTTGGCAACATTGAAACGCTGGAGGTGCTGGCCGCAAGCGCCTCATCAGCGACAGACGTAACTATTCAGGAACTGAAGGGGCATAAGAATCTGAAGACGCTGCATCTGGCAGGAAACGGCATCAGTGATGCGGGTCTGCAAAAGCTATGGCCGACGCTGGATGCCCTTGAAGATGTCGACCTTGGCGGAAATGCTCTGGTCTCCAACTTCACGCTTGAAAAGCTGTTGCGAACGAAGACGCTGAAGAAGCTGCGAGTTGAAGATACGGCGTGTACACCGGAAGGCGTTCAGGAATTCAAGAAGAAAAACGCCGCCTGTGTGATTCGCTTCCTTGGGCGAGAAATCTGACTCGGGGTTCTTCGCGCAGCGCCGGTTTCGAAAACGATGGGACGAATCCGTCTCTCTCGCGACGGTTGTTTCTCGATCGTTCAACGTTGCACTAAACTCTCCCCGGCGACGCACCAATCCGGTCGCCGGGGACTTTCGTTACTCCTGACACAAATCTGCCAAACGCATGTCACACGAACTCATTAATCTTGACGCAGGAATCCACGATACTCAGTCCACACTGCGAGGTTCTGGCGGAACAACGTCGATCCAGATGAAGCGACTTTCCGGCGGCTTGTCCGATGGCGTCGACGTCGTAAAGATCGACAATGGCCGGCTTGCGATGCAGCTTCTGCCGACGCGAGGCATGGGGATCTGGAAGGCCGCGATCGATGGCGTTCCGGTCGAATGGAATTCACCTGTTCGCTATCCTGTGAATCCCGCGTACGTTGACCCAATGCGATTGGGCGGCATCGGCTGGGTCGACGGATTCAATGAGCTGATTGTTCGATGCGGGCTGGGCTGGCACGGCGCACCTGGCAAGGACTGTATTCGAAATGCGAAAGGCGACGTTGTTGCAGAGCCCTTCCTTCCCCTTCATGGTCGAATTGCCAACCTGCCGGCGAATCATCTGACCGCATCAATCGATGGCGATTCTCTGTCCGTCACAGGCACCGTGGATGAAGGTTGCCTGTTTGGCGGATGGCTCAGGCTTCAGTCGACTTTGATGACCAGAAGCGGCAGTGCGGCATTCGAAATCGTCGACACTGTCACGAACATGGCGGCGACTCCTGCCGAGACCGAGATACTCTATCATTGCAATATTGGCGAACCGTTCCTGGAAAAGGATTCCGTCCTGCACACGGCCGTGAAGGAGCTGGCCCCGAGGAATGCTCGGGCCGCAGAAGGCATGAGCATGTGGAATCTGTACGAAGGTCCGCAAGCCGGGTTTGCTGAACAGGTCTACTTCGCACAACCGGCGGCTGACTCCGAGGGATGGGGGATCAGCGTTCTGAGCAACGCGGAGTCGACTCATGCGTTTTCCGTGCGGTTCCATACTTCTACGTTGCCTTGGTTTACATTGTGGAAGAACACAGGTGCCCGTGAAGACGGCTACGTAACGGGTCTTGAACCTGGAAGCTCCTTCCCGAATCCTCGACAGATTGAACGAGAACAGGGACGGCTGACCGTGTTGCAGCCAGGCCAGTCGGTGACGTATCGACTGAAGTTCGAAGTTGCGACGGATCGGCGACGAGTTCGCGAGATGCTCGACGAAGTGACTTCGCTGCAGGTTGCCACGCCAAAAACAGTTCACTCCATTCCAAAAGACGGCTGGGCGTCGTAGCCAGTCTGCCGCTTAGAACCTGCACGCTCACTGCACAATGACATTTTGACAAACGCCGACGATCTGAGACTCCCTTGGACATCTCGGCACTGGAACCATCATGCTGGAACTCCGAAATCCTCACAGCATCCGCGCGGCTATTGAAGTACGTCCAAGGGCTGTGAAAAGGCTGCGTGTTCAGTCCGAGAATCCCGGTGAACCGTGGGATGAGGTGATTGCTCTGGCCAGGAAGAATGGTGTTCCCATCAGTGTCGGTGCCGCTGAGCCTCGCGGCGCGCGGCGTGAAACGGAACGAGTTGGAGCGGGATCTGCGATGGTGGAACCGCCTTCGCCCGTACCTCTGGAGCTGATGCTGGAGAGTGATTCGACGAACGGCATTTGGCTGGCACTGGATCAAATCCAGGATCCTCAAAACCTTGGCGCGATTTTTCGCCTTGCCGGGTTCTTTGGCGTGAAGGGCATCGTTATGTGCAAAGATCGAAGTGCCTCGGTGAATGCCACTGTCTGCGATGTCGCTGCGGGCGGAGCGGAGTATGTGCCGTTTGCGATCGTCGCGAATCTGGCTCAGGCGATGGAGAAGGCGAAGTCGAGTTCCATCTGGATCCTGGGCACGTGCGAACGAGCCACTCAGTCCATTCACACACTGGCTCGCGACCGCAACTGGATGCTGGTTCTGGGCAACGAAGGGACTGGTATGCGTCGGCTGACTCGGGAGAAGTGTGACGAACTCGTCTCGATCGCCCCGATTGGTCCGGTGCCATCACTGAACGTCGCCAC
>CAZIGZ010000056.1:0-33746 GCA_964538835.1 uncultured Chitinophaga sp.
GGCTTCAGTACAAACGGGAAAACTCGAACTGCTGTGCCAGCTGTATGCTGCTTCTTGTAAGCCAGCTGTGCAGCTCGGTCAGCGGCAAACTGCAGTCGGATAAACTCCAGCCCGCAGAAGGAATCAATGTCGGCCTCTGCAGCCACGTCAGCAAACATCTCACCGGCTGATGCCGCATGGCGACGAACACCATGAATGCTGCGCTCGCGAACTTTAACACCGGCCGCAGCCAGCTTGATCAGACCTTTCAGGAACCGACCGACGGTTGTGTCTGCTCCGGAAACTCGCCAGAGCTTTTCCCATTCTTCATGAGCTTCCCAGTAGAAACCCAGATTGAAGAAGTCGAGACCCAGCAGATAGTTGCGGTTGGCGTGCCAGTTGTCCGGACTCAGTGCCCGAGGCCCCTGGCCAGGAGCGTGCTTCTTGCCGTGACTATGGCCTTTAGGATCGCGAACCGGATGGGGCATCCCGGAGCCGGGATAGTAGGTGTAAGGAGGGAGTGGGAAGGATGGATACAGACGCTCAACTTCGGCTTCTGCCGTAATCATGTTCGGTCGACTCCATGTACTGGGGGTCAGAATGTCGGTTGCTCCGCGGAATCGTACGCAGGGACTTCGCTGTGGAATACACGCGGAACTTGAATTCAACGCGACTTAGCCCCTGACGCAGTCAAAACTGAGCATTTGATCAGGTGATGATCGTGCCCGGATTCGATTGCACCGAATTTACACCTTTTTCCGCCAACTTCGAGTACTTATTCGGGCATTTCCGCAGATTGTGCCAGGCTGTTGCCAGAAGGCACACCACCCCCAACGACCGGTGAATTTTTAGCAAACCTCCCAAATTAACCGGGGCTGCACGCAAGCTGTTCCCTGCCCTTCAGTTGCGCCCTCGAGTGACACCGTATTCGATCGCTTTGCTTTTGTTCAGCCCGCCTTTTGCTGCGGCAGGTGACTCGATCGTGCTACAGTCTTCCCGACAATGGCCTCGCGCAATTTCCTTCGACGGCATTTGACGCTTCCCCAGCCCGCTGGCGACCAGTGTGATTTCTCTCAGGACCACTGAATGTTCACCTCCCCTAAATCTCCGCGTTGCTTCTCGACCCTGATCTGCCTGGTCACGTTCTCGGCCACAACATCGCTTCCCGCACAGACTCTCGACGATCAGCTGAAGGCAACTCCGGTCTCCGAGCTTGCGGCGGAGTCTCTGGCTCAGGGTGACGCCGTTCGAGGCGCGGTGGTCTTCTTTCAGCAGTCGATGCAATGCTCCAAATGTCATTCTGTGACCGGCCAGTCATCAAACGGCCTCGGCCCGGATCTGGTCAGCATTACGAAAGACACCACCAATGAGCAGCTGATTGAATCGGTGCTGCTGCCTTCCAAAGTGATCCGGAAGGGCTTCGAATCCGCCTCCGTTGTGCTGGCCGACGGTCGAACGCTGGTGGGAATACTCGTCGAACAATCTCCAGCCACCGTGACGCTGCGAGATGCATCGCGTCTGGGCGAAGTCGTCTCGGTCCCGGCAGGCGACATCGACGAGATCGTGCCGGCAAAGGTCTCACTGATGCCGGCTGGCCAGATGAATCTTCTTTCCAGTCGTCAGCAGTTTCTGGATCTGATTCGTTATCTGATGGAGGTTCGTGATGGTGGTGCTGCGCGAGCCAGGGAACTTCAGCCGTCTCCGGCTCTGCTAACATTCGTTGTGCCGGAGTACGAAAAGCAGATTGATCATGAAGGATTCATTCGCGACTGGAACCAGGAGTCCTTCGAACGAGGTGAAGCGATTTATCGCCGAGTCTGCATGAATTGTCATGGGACAAAGGACCAGGCGGGCTCACTGCCAACATCTCTGAAGTTTGCATCCGGAAAGTTTCGCAGCGGAAGCGATCCCTTCACCATGTACCAGACTCTGACACGAGGCTTTGGCCTGATGGCAGCTCAGACATGGATGGTGCCATCACAGAAGTATGACGTGATCCACTACATCCGCGAGACGTACCTGAAGCCTCACAATCCTTCGCAGTACACAGAAATCACGCCGGAATATCTCAGCAGGCTTCCGAAGGGCGACACGCGAGGCCCGGAGCCCAGCAAGATTCAACCATGGAACGCGATGGATTATGGCCCCAGCCTGACTCACACCTATGAAGTGCCGGGACCGTTTCACAACTTCGCCTACAAAGGCATTGCTCTTCGCCTGGATCCTGGTGCCGGCGGAGTTTCTCGCGGACACCATTGGATGCTGTTCGACACCGATACGCTTCGAATGGCGGCGGCATGGAGCGCCGTACCGGATGGCGATCCGGAACAGAACTTCATCGACTGGCGAGGCATTCAGTTCAACGGTGAACACCAGATTCATCCCAGCCTGACGGGCAGGATCGCAGCATCCAATGGAACAGGTCCCGGCTGGGCCAATCCTTCCACCGGACAACTCACAGACGATCAGCGAGTCATCGGGCGCGACGATCGCCGATATGGTCCGCTGCCCAAAGCCTGGGGACAGTTTCACGGACAGTACCTGCACGGTCAGAAAACGATCCTGTCCTATTCTGTGGGCGACTCGCCAGTGCTCGAAGAGCCCGGGCTTCTGATCCAGGAAGACTCAAAGGCCACGCCCGTGTTTCTGAGAACACTCAACGTGGGTGCTCGTTCGAGCAACCTGATTCTGCAAGTGGCTGAACAGCCGGAATCCAGGGTGCTGACGGAATCCACAGAACACGACACAGTCGTCTTTGGCGTGGATTCACAAGACGGCGATGGTCAGGAACACTCCGCGCCGGTGGCGTTTGACGGTCAGACGTTCCTCGAGATCAGTGACGCCAGCAAATTCGATCTGACAACAAAGGACTTCACAATCACCGCAACCGTCCGCACCACGGAAGGTGGCACCATCTTCGCTCTGGCAAAGCCTGAACCGAAATGGACGCCCGATGGACAGACACTCTTCATTCGTGACGGACGCCTGGTGTTTGACATTGGATGGGTTGGAGCTGTCACGGCCAAGAAAAAGATCAACGATGGACGATGGCATCGCGTTGCTGCCGTATGGAAGCAGAAGAGTCGCCGTCTCACCCTGTTTGTCGATGGCCGGGAAGACGGAAGCGGCGAACTGGCCGCGAACGCTGCTCTGAACAACGCCGTGGCGAGGATCGGATTCACTTCGCCGAACTTTCCTGGCCCGCAGTCGTACTTCGCCGGAGAACTCAAGGACGTTCGCTTCTTCCAGTCATCTCTGAGTAAAGAACTCAAGACCGAAGAATCGCTCGCTGAGCACACAGATGCCCTGATCGGTCACTGGAATCCCGCCGACTCGAAAGGAAACGTGGTCAGCAACCAGGCGGGATCAGCGCCAGCCGCAGATGTTCATCGAGGTGAAGCAAAGCCGCGTTCTCAACAGAAGCTGATGGCCGGCGTGAAGGCAGATTCGCCATCGACCGACCTCAAGTGGACTCACAGCGATGGCCGACTCCTGCTGACGATCCCGGCTGGTCAGGAGCCAAAGAAATTCACCATCTGGATGACGAACCTCACGCAAGACTCGGCGCCGGCAACCAGTGCACTCACAGGCCCTGCGATTCCGGAACCATCAAAGGATCTGAAATCTCTGACAACAGGCGGCCCGCGACGCTGGGATCAGTCCATCACAACAACCGTTACGTCATTCTTTGATGGCGGTCCGAGCAGCCCGTTTGCCACGGACATCCTGATGGCCCCGGAAGCCAACCCATGGCTGGCACAGTGTCGATTCACGGGCCTCGATTTCTTTTCCGACGGGCGCATCGCGGTCTGCTCGTGGGATGGAGATGTCTGGATCGTGGAAGGACCGCCGGGGTCTGCTCAACTGAAGTGGACTCGGATTGCGTCCGGGCTCTTCCAGCCTCTGGGGCTCAAAATCCTGGATGATACGATCTATCTGACGTGCCGCGATCAGCTGGCTGTTTTGCGAGACCTGAACTCGGACGGCGAAACGGACTTCATCGAGTGCCTCAACAATGACCATCAGGTGACCGAACATTTCCATGAATTTGCGATGGGACTGCAGACGGATGCTGATGGCAACTTCTATTACGCCAAGTCGGGACGGCATGCTCTGGAAGCCGTGGTGCCTCATCACGGAACTCTTCTGAAAGTCTCACGCGATGGTTCGCGTACGGAGATTCTGGCGAACGGCTTCCGTGCTGCGAATGGAGTTTGTCTGAACCCCGACGGCTCCTTTGTGGTCACCGACCAGGAAGGCTTCTGGAACCCGAAGAACCGTATCAACTGGGTGACTCTGAATCCGGATGGCAGGCCGAAGTTCTATGGCAACATGTTTGGATACCACGACGTCACCGATTCCTCTGACGCCGCGATGGAACCACCACTCTGCTGGATCACGAATGCCTTCGATCGTTCTCCCGGAGAACTGCTGTGGGTTGAGAGTGACCAATGGGGACCGCTCAAAGGATCGCTGCTGAATCTTTCCTACGGCTACGGCAAGGTCTTCCTGGTTCCTCATGAATCCGTGGGCGGAAAAATGCAGGGCGGCATGATTGAACTGCCAATCCCTGCGTTTCCGACGGGAGTGATGCGAGGACGCTTTCATCCGCAGGATGGCCAGCTGTATCTGTGCGGCATGTTCGCATGGGCCGGCAGTGCGACTTATCCCGGAGGTCTTTATCGACTGCGAGCGACCGGACAGAAGATGCATCTGCCCGTCGAACTGCATGCGAAGTCCGGCCGCATGGAACTGACGTTTACGGAATCGCTCAGCCTTGATTCCGTGACGCCGGAGAACATGCACGTCAAAGTCTGGGACCTGAAACGCACAGCAAATTACGGCTCTCAACACTTCAACGAACGCGAGCTCCGGATCGAAACGACTTCGCTTAGCAACGATGGAAAAACTCTGGTCATCTCCCTTCCGGACCTTGCTCCAACCTGGTGCATGGAGATCCGCTACACGCTGCAGACCAAAGAAGGCAAACCGGTAGAAGGAGTCCTTCACAACACCGTGCACGCGCTGGCGGATTGAGCCGCATCAACCCGGCGCGTTCCGAATGAATCATGAACGCCCTCGTCCGTCTGCGATTGCGTTTGATGGCTCTTGAGGTTTGTCAGAGCCTACCCGAGACAAATTTCCATCAAGCGGAATTCGGAAGTAGAACGCCGAAGAAAGAAAACGGCCGAGGGCGGCCATCCTACGGCGTGCTTTTCTTTCCGCCACCGGTCAGCCGTGAGAAGAATGCCTTGATGCCTCGGGGGCGTTCGAGTTCTTCCAGTCGTGATTGGAACTGAGCACACACGTCGTTCCACTGTGTCAGCTGCTCCGCGGATCGCTCCGTCAGATGCTGCAGCTGCTGTCGGGTTTCACCAAGTTCATTCTGAGTCATCTGAAGGGACTGGTTCAGCTGCTGCCGAGTCGTCTGGAGGGACGCTTCGAATGCCTGACGAGTCTGAGCGTGCTGCTCTTGTTCGAGCCTCAGTCGAGTCTTCAGGTCGGTCAGCTCTGTGTCTGCCGCGCGGAGCTTCTCGATGGCGTCGGCCAGCTGGCGCTCAAGGGAAGCTTTGGCTTCGTGAAGAATCTGAATTTCCGCGGAGACCTTTTTGTAGCCGTTGCGAGCCCGGACGTTCAATTCCTGAATCTCACGGGCCCTCGTTTCTGACGCTTCCCGAGATTCGCCTGCGACGCGGTTGACAACTTCCAGAACCGAATTCGCTTCTTCCGTAATGCGTGCTGCAAGAACCTGTGTCTGTTCTGCCGTTCGGGTTTCGACAGTGCGAAGTTCGTCGTTCAGCTGACGAGCCACCTGGTCGGTAATGCGCTGCGACGTTTCTGTGGCCAGCTGTTCCACCGACTGATTCAGCGAAGGCATGGCTCGCACGACAGCCGTTTCGACCTGCTCTGCCGCGTAGTCGTGAATGGAAGAGCTGATCTCGCCAACGCCACCTCGAAGCGACCGTCGAACCAGCTCGGCCATCATCATGCCAATCGATGTCGACGCCTCGCCGATCGCGGAATCCATGCGTTCCACCAACTGCGGCGTTTCTGACAAGATCGACGATGAGGATTGCTCAGTATGCTGCACAAGATCCATGACGAGCCCTTTCAGTGCGAACGAAAGGCGTTTTCTGATGTGTCTGCCTGCCTGCAAACGAAGCCAGTGCATCCATCCTGTGCACGAAGATGCGGGAACGTTAGCAGGTGACCACCAGATTTTCCAGGAGCCGCGGCTCGTACGACTCAGACGGGTGCAGTCGCGGATTTCGGCAGATCGTAACGAAGTGCCATTCCGGGAGGGCGGTGCTACGGGAAGAAATGGTTAATGGTTATTGGAGACTGAAAATTGCAAAGTGATGGGTTTGGGTCGGACAGAAAATGGGCGACAGGAAATAGTCGCAATTTGCACTTTCCATTGTTCATTAACCATTGATCCTTGAGGTCTCAACACACAGGCGTCACCAGAAGCACGCGGCTCGGCAGGAGCCTCGCCCTCCCATTTTGACAATCACCCGCGACTACACCCGACTCAGACCGTGCCAAAGAGGTCGCCACCTATTCCGTAATCTCCACGATCACTTCATCGCTGGCCACTGAAACCGCATGGCTGTCAACCACAGCCGCCATGGCATCTTCATCGTGGTCCCCAAGCGGCAGACCCTTCCAGTGAATCTCCGGACGATTTTCGTAATAAAACATGACCCGGTACTTACCCGGAGGCTGCGGCGGAAACGCATGCCATTCGCCCAGCGATTTTGATTCCCCGGGCTTCAGAGTAAAGACTTCCTCTGGCCTCAGTCCGTTTATATTCCCGCACCGTCCAGTTGGCGTCCTCTTCGCACTTGCCGGATGTGATTCGCCGGAATCCAATGGCAGGATCGACCACCCAACAATCGGTGTCCGCCATGCACACTCACTGCCATCGCCCGGCATCACCAGAGTCACATCGGATTTCCCGAGATTCCTGATCTGGACCCTGACCTGACTGAGAATCTCCGCCTGCTTTAAGGTCGATGGCATCTCCAGAATAAGCTCGCAGCGTGCCGGCTCCCGATCGGCGACATCAGCGCAACCGGAACAGCCGAACATCAGAGCGATCAGGCTCAACACAAGAGACGACGGTGCATGACGAAATTGACTCAGGAGATTCATCGGCCACTCCACCCTGTTTCTACCCAGCCACTCATTGAAGCCCGTCGCAAAACCAGTCTTTACTCGAACGCTTCCAACGCGAACTTTGTTCCCGAATTCTGGCCCGACCTTCAATAATCGATCGAATTCCGGGTCAAGGATCCTATAGCGGAACGGCGCAAGCCGTCCGGTGTCGACGTATAAACTCCACCATTTCACCGGAGCGATTGCTTTACAGCCGCACGTGCGGACGCTTCCAGACCTGTGGCGTGAACTCACCCGTCTTCCAGCGGTCTTTGGTCGAGTATTCTCGAACGACGATGTCGTCTTCGAACAGCTCCACGCAAAAAAACGCCTGAGCATCGCCGCTGAAATGACTGCCGTTGTCCGAGTTGAAGACGTTGTAACCAGTCGAAGCATTCTTCGTGACGTAGTCCCACTGGAAGACGTTACGAACATGAGTATGCCCGTAGAAGATGCCGGCAATCCGATATCCCTTCAGCGCATCGAAGTAGGCTCGCACGTCACACGGATCCCATTCTTTGCTGTCCGCCGGCGCAGACGGATCGCAGCCTGTCGAGTATCGGCTGACGTCGACGTGATGAGTCACCACGACGGGACGACCGGATGTGCCCACGCTGGCCTTCAGATCCGAAACGAGGAAGTCGTAACTATCGAGCGCCGAATAGCGTCGTTTGCGGTCCACGGACTTCTCCTGACCCACGACGATTCCCAGGTGAATGAAGTGCGCATCTCCAATGTCCCACGAATAATGAAGCCCGTTCGCCGACACGGCTTTCACCATCGACCGCTTCTGATTGCGGGCCTTCAATTGCTCCAGGGCATGTCCGCTTCCATGAGGAGCATCGTGGTTTCCAAAGACCTCAAACACCGGATACTTCAATCGGCCGTCCCGACCGTTGAGACCATACTCTGCGACGAACGCACTCCACTCCGTCTTCTGCATTCGCTCGTGGATCTCACCCGTCTTGTCACCCGTATCGATGATGTCTCCCGTGTGAATCAGCGCCGCTGGTGCTGGAACAACTCCTCCTCCCAGAACATCGGGTATCGTCGTCCCGGGCAACGTATTCAGCGTTTCCACCAGTCGCCCGCAAATCTCCGCGGAACGAGCATCCATATTTTCCGGCGCGGCCTTGTCTGCCAGAAAATGAGTATCCCCCGCAACGAAGAATGTCGCGACCCGCCGACCCTCGAACGGCTGCAGACCGCCAGCCCCACAACGCCTCAACCCCGCCGCCGCCAAAGATCCGACAGCCGCAGACCGAAGAAACCGACGACGACTGGACTTTCCAGCAGGCATAGAAACTCCGAAAAATGCAACTCCGGAACGTGTCGAGGTGCCCCAAAAACCACCCCCTCTCAAACGCAGTTTGGGAGGGGTCGAGTGAGCGCCAGCAAGCTCGGGGGAGGGCCGTTCACCAACAACCAAGAACGAGGAACCAACAACCAGGAACCCGCCCCCCTACTTCTTCTTCGCGGCCGGCCGAATGGCGCCGCTCGCCTGCACCTTCAGATCGCCCTTGCACTTCGCTGCCGCGGGAACGTTGACTCGGACAAAGAACGTCCCGCTTTTCTTCGGAGTATGCTCGAGACCGGCATTGACCGCGAACGGCTCTCCCGGCTTTCCCTCAGTCACGATCAAACCAATCACGGCACCAAACGGAGCTCCAGCCACGTGATCTTTCTGAGGATCCGAAGTGGGCAGGCCGGTCAGTGGAACAGTGCCCGTCATGTCCAGCTTGTAGTCTCCCGTGATCGTGACTCGAAACGCTTTCTCCGCTTCGACGTCAAACAAAGGAGTCCAGCCTTTGGACACATCGACTTCTGTTTTGAAACCATTCTCCTGCAGCAGCTCTTCACGAATCACGTCAATCCTCTGAGCAATTCCTTCCATCTTGGGATGGATCCTGGCAATACGCTCCAGAACGGCGATCGACTGCTCCTTCTGGTCCTGAGAATAGAACTCGTTCGCCACCGCCAGATACTCCTGAACCAACAACTCCTCCGCTTTGGTAATACGAGTTTCCAGTTGCTGAGCCGATGGCCCGTCTTTGCGATCCTTGTCCTTATCCTTGTCTTTGTCACGATCTCGAGACTGTGCAGAGGCCGCAGGAGCCAGCAGAGTGAACACGACCACAACCAGCATCCAGGTCAGCGTCGTTTGAATCGAGCCTGTGGGACGAATGAAAGACAATGCGGGGCGAAACAGCATGGCAGGACCTCCCGAAACAACAGCGGAACGACAGCGGAACAAACCTCAAACTCATCAGTGCCACATGCAACGAAACTTTTCAACAACACACAGGCCACTGGTCAGCGACCAACTTGCCCAGCCGCCCATCTCGGCCGGAACCAACGTCTGATGGCGGCCTGACAACGCAACATTGGACCGGATCGAAACAACTTCTGCGAGACTCTACGTCGCTGGCCGCCCGGAAATTCTGCCAGAACCGACACATTTGCCGATTGGCATGACATTTCCAATCTCGCCGCCCACCGCAAGATGTCATCACAACCCGACACGTCAGTGAGGGATCGACCTATTCGCCCAAAACACCACCAAAGGCGAGCGGCTGGGCGTCAGCCCTCCGAGCAAAAACAGGCAAAAAGAATCCCCGCATCAGCCGTCGCCCACGCACCATCACGAACCTTCGGGCTCCAAAACCGGCCGACGAGACCGAAGAGCAGGCCCGGCAAACACCTTTTCCACCAATCTTTCCGGAAAGTTGCGAACCCTATCCACAGAGGCAGACTCATCAGGAAAGGCGAAGGAGCAGGAAAAGAAGCCGCGAAAGCGGAAAAACCAGCGAACTCAACCGGCAGAATCCGCGACAGAACACCCCCGTGGCTGAGAACGAGCGAACTCGAGTCCCAAAACACACTTGATTCGCTTCACCATCGCCGCTACTTTTCCGATCCGACCAGCACATTCCTCTGTAGCTCAGCTGGTAGAGCAGGCGGCTGTTAACCGCCGGGTCGTAGGTTCGAGTCCTACCGGAGGAGCTAAATCCTGTCAGCGAACTTTCGCCGACAACCAGGTTTACTGAAAACGCCGAGAGTTTCCCTCTCGGCGTTTTTTTGCGCCTCGGTTTCCCCTGGTGCCCGATTCCGCAAGACATCCCTCCTCGTCCGAACGAAGTTTAGGAGAGGTCGAGCGAGCGCCAGCAAGCTCGGGTGAGGGCCGTCCGTCGCACCAACGTCGTCATCACTCTCCGAGTGATGCTCTGCGATTCCGCGAATAAGCTCCGGCGGGACGAACATCGTGTGGTCGTTGAATGCCGGTGAGGAATCGCAGGTTCGTCACTCGGAGAGTGACGGCGACTTTGCTGCTGATCGGTTTTGTGGAACGAAGCGATGTGAGCGGGGATTAGGATTAAGATTATGAATAAGATTAAGAATGTGGCGGGGGGGGACACGGAGGGCTGACGCCCAGCCGCTCGCCGTGATCGGCGGTTTCAGAGTCCCGGTGCTGGGTCCCCGCCTGCGCGGGGATGACGTTGATTCGGGGATGACGTTCACCTCCGGATGACGGTCACTTCGTGATGATGAACCGAAAACTGAAAACCCAAAAAGCCGGTTCGGGGTGAGGGGGGATTGGACGTTCAGGCTTCGAAGAGTGAGGCGATGGGTTTGCCGTGGTCGGTGATCGGGACGGGGCGGTCGCCGTCGTAGAGTTCTTTGGCGGGATCGATTCCAAGAGCCGCATAGATTGTTGCGTGAAGATCCGGAACAGACACCGGCTGTGAAACCACCTTTCGGCTGAACTCATCGGTTTCTCCGATCACCTGCCCGTGCTTCAGTCCGCCACCAAAGAGCGGCACACTGAACACAGCCCCCTGATGGCCTCGACCGCCACCGCCATCAAACTCCGGTGGACGCCCGAATTCCGTTCCGACGGCGATCAGTGTGGAATCCAGCAGATCGCGATGTTCCAGATCATCGATCAGCGCTGCAAGAGACTTGTCCAGTTCCTGAATGAGCACATGCTGATTGAGCTGTCCGTCATTATGAGTATCCCAGCCGGTGCCATTGATGAAATTCAGATTGAACGCCACTTCAACAAACCGAACGCCGCTTTCCACAAGGCGACGAGCCAGCAGGCAGCGCTGCCCAAACTCGCTTCCATAGGCGGTGCGCAGGCTGGGGTCTTCTGATTTCAGGTCGAAGACCGAAGCGAACTTTGGTCCCGCCAGGCGATCTCCCTGAAGCCCCGCGTCCACATAATCTTCGACCACGCGGAAGCCGCTGTATTTCTGGCGATAGTCGTCTCGCATTTTTCCCAGCAGTCGCTGACGTCGAGCCAGTCGATCGGCCGTGACGTCCGCTGGTCGCTGCAGTCCGGCTGGACCACTTTCGGTATCGATCAGATAGATGTAATTGTGTTTTGCGCCGAGAAACCCGGGGCCTCGAGTCGCGCTGGGATACCCCATCACGATGTACGCCGGCACTTCGCTGTCTGAAGATCCGAGCTCGTGAGAAACAACGGAACCGATGGATGGATAGACGGTCGTTCCGGTGGGCGCGCGTCCGACATGCATACGATTCACGGCCGCAGCATGCTCATCAATCACTTCATGGTGAACCGAGCGGATCAGGCAGCCTCGATCAAGTCTTGCAGCCATCTTCGGCAGATGTTCACAAACGCTGACACCCTGGATGGCCGTTGGGATCGATGGGTATGCGGAACCTGGCTTCCTGTTTCCCTGTTTTGGATCACCAACAACTTTGGGATCCCAGGTGTCTATCTGAGCAGCGCCGCCGCCAAGCCAGATGAAGATGCAGCTCTTTGCTTTGCCTTTGCGAACAAGGTCTGGTGATGAACCGTGCGCCGCAGCCTGCTGAGCCAGCGATGAATTCGCCAGTACAGGATTGATGCTCAGGCCGGAGGCAATCGATGATGCGGCAACGGCGGTCTTCAGGACAGATCGGCGAGTCTCAGCAGAGTGCATGGCGGGACCCCGAAAACGAAAGGCAGGCGAGTCAGGACGGTTGACGCAGCGGGACGTTGCCAGCTGCGATGTTTCACATGTTAAGGCTCGCCGTCATAATTTGACAGAGCCGACTGTGGACAATTAGCAGTCCGGTGAATCAAGGAGTGCTCTTCACCCGACACGTCAGTGAGGGATCGAAATTGCCGTAATCGTGACAGTGATCCCTCGCTGACGCAGCGGGCTGGGATTAGTGATCCCTCGCTGACGCAGCGGGTTGGGATTAGCTTCAACAAGCTGTCACGACGATTCCTCGTGTGACGAAAGCACAACGAGTCCCTTTGGTGTCTGCAGGACGGCCTTCAATGCGGGCGTTACGGATTCGGGGCTGGAATGAAATGTGATGGGCCCTTCAAGATGGCAGCGCTGCAGGCAGTTCTGCAGTTCATGAACGTGAGGATGATGAAGTTCCAGTCGAACAAGCGAGACGCCGGAATCCGGAAGGCGTGACGCGGGCAGAGACTCCGTCTTCCATTGAATGAGCGAAGGCATCAGCCCATCGCAAAGCAGGCATCCATCATCCGGAATTGTGATCAGCCAGTTGAGAGCACCTCGACTCATTGGCTGAACGGGTCCGAAATCGAAGTGTGCACTGTGAAGAGTGGACTCCATGTCGGCAGTGCGCATCACCCATGTTGCAAGTCGAGGTTTCTGTGATGGCGACAGAGCATCCAGGCCGAACCAACGGGATCGTGTTGCGGAAGGCAGCGTCGGATCGACAGCAATGACTTCCAGATAAGTCTGTTCTCCGATCTTCAGCAGAGCGTTGTGAGTTCCCATTCGAACATGCTGACCTCCGGCCTGCATCACGCAGCCAAGCGACTGCTCAACAAAACGGACACCGGCATCAAGTGCTGGAGCGATCACAACAAGGTGGTCGAGCGCGCAGGCAGGGGACATTGAGGCTTCCGGTGAGTTTCGTAAAAAAGAAGAAATCCGCGGCGCAGTTTGAAGAGCAGCGGTGTTTGAATGCAAGACGAGCCAACGAGACGGAAGACGGAAATTCACTGTCCTGTCTTCATGTTTCCTTCATCCAGAATACGTCTGCACGAAATCTCTGCATTTCGCGACACTCACTGTTGCCCGCTGAATGGCAAAGTTACCTGCCAGAGCGTGCAACATCCCACTCAGGAGCAAGTCATGAATTCCATTTTTGTCCCATTAGCGCTGGCCCTCTTTGTTCCTCAGCAGGAACAATCCGCGTCACGCGCCTCAGACACATTGGCTGGTCTGCTGGAAGCCGCGCCCGCTTTTGTTTCGTATGTGCAGGACGGCCAGGAAGGGCCTCGCCGAGATGGTGATCGCGATGAGCGTCGATCCGGCTCGCCCGATGGAGAACGACGGAACGGTGATCGGCCGGACGAGCGTCGCGGCGATCAGCCTCGTGGTGAAGAGCGACCAGACGGAGGACGCGAGAGCGATCGCCGTCGTCCAGAAGGTGGTGCGGACGAGCGACGTGAAGAAGGACGAGACAGCGGTGCCCGAAACGAAGGTCCGCAGGAACGACGAACGGAAGACCGACGTCCGGAATCTGGAGACCGTTCGAATGGCGAACATCGAGGGCCACGGGACGGTCAGCGTCCTCAGCCGATGGATCAGCGACCAGAAAACGGACCTGGACCGCAGCGGCACAATGGTCCTCCACAGGGACGCCGCATGCCGCCGATTGTTGCTCATCGGGGCAACGATCATCGGGGCAACGATCATCGGGGCGAGAGCGGCCGTGGCGAGAGTAACCGGGGTGAGAGCAACCGCGGCGAAGCCCATCGGGGCGACGAAGGTCGTGGTGAACGGGCTCAGGGACGTCCGGAATTCCGACGAGGTGAAGCATCGCATCAGGGACCTCGCGAAGGTCGTGGCGGACGCGACGTTGCTCGTCGAGGTTTCGAAGGGCGTCGCCGTCAGGGGCGACCCGAAGGACGGATCGCGAGTCGTTCTGGCCGGCATTCTGGCGAACACCGCGGCGAACGAAACGGGCATCGAGCATCGGCCGGTCGTCGGTCACCGGGCCAGCGTCCTCAGATGGCTCGTGGATCTTTCCGAGGACATGACGGACACAGCAGACGAAATGTCGGTGAGCGATCCGGTCGTCCGGAAGGTCGCATGGCATTTCGGGGACCTCAGGGACCACGCGGTTTTGGTCGCAGTGAGAATTCTCCACCAGGAGGTCATCGCGGAGCCTTTGGACAGGGCCTGCAACATCGGGGGCCGCGCGGGCCGCGAGGTCCACAGATGGCCGAGCGAGGACCTCGACCTGAATTTCGTGGCGGCATGAACCGAGGACCTGAAGGACGAGGACCTGAGGGATTTCGAGGACCAGAAGGATTTCGGGGGTCGTTCGAGCAAGGTCGATCGTTCCGAGGACCACAGGGCAACGGACCGGATCGCATAGCGGACCGACGAGGGTTTGAGGGACCGGAACAATCGGAAGGACCACGATTCCGTGGCCCACAAGGATTTGGACCACAGAATTTTGGACACGGCAATTTTGGGCCTCAAAGTTCTGGCCCTCGAGGTTTTGGCCAACGGGAATTTGGCCCGGGGAACTTTGGGCCACGGAACTTCGGTCCACAGGGATTCGGTGGCTTCGGAGGATTCGGTGGCTTCGGGCCTCGACCGAATCAGGGACCGGACGCCGATCACCGAGGGAATCAGCGTGGTCCAGATGGGCCTCGAGGACCGCAGGGAGATCATGGTCAGCCCGAAGGACGTGGACCGGAAGGTCACGGCGCCGGCAGTCACGGGCCTGAAGGACGCGGACCTCAGAGTGACCCGCCGGGTCCTCGACCATCGGCAGATGCCTGAGGAACCCGTGAGGGGAAAAATTGGCGAAGAATGGGCCCGGTCAGAAGATGACCGGGCCTTTTTGTTGACTGGGCGAACCTGCCAAAATCCTCGACGATCTCCCGTCAAAGTCGCCGTGGTGTTTGGTGTTGCCCTGTTCCTATCACCAAACGTACATTACCTGCAAAAGCGGAGTGACGGGGTCACCCTTCACGCGCGGGCTGGATGCCAAAATGAAGACCGATTGCAGATCGATGCGACCGGTTGAATTCACAAGGAAGTGAAGCATGTCCCTGAGTCGTAATCTGCGAAAGCTGGCGAAATCGACCATTCTCAAAGCGCCTTTTGAGTGTCGCCATTATGAGCTTTCACTGATTTCCTCGATGGATGACGATCCCGCGACTCCCAGCCAGCGATTGATTGATGTCTCGATGCAGGCCGTGAAGGCGGCGGGTGGAATCCAGTTGCCCGAAGTCAGTGCTCGAGTTCAGAACCCGCCCTACTGGCCGGACGTCTGGCCTGGCGAACACTATCGACTTCTGGCGGGCTTCATCGACGTGATGCAGCCGAAGCTGGTGGTCGAAATTGGAACGTATACCGGACTGTCGGCACTGGCGATGGCTGCACGACTCAACTCCGGTGCGAAGCTGGTGACGTACGATATTCTGCCATGGCGAACCATCGGGCATACTCATCTTCGCGAAGAGGATTTTGCCACTGGAAAGATTGAACAGAGAATCTGTGACCTGGCTGATCCCGGTGTCTTTGCCGAACAGGAATCTCTGCTGCAGCAGGCGGACCTGATCTTCGTGGATGGCCCCAAGAACGTCACTTTCGAAGAGCAGTTTCTGAAGAATCTGAGTCGCTGCAAACTGAGCAAGCAGCCACTGCTGGTGTTCGATGACATTCGTCTTTGGAACATGCTGCATATCTGGCGAGCCATCAATCGACCGAAGCTGGATCTGACCTCGTTTGGCCACTGGTCAGGAACCGGCCTGGTGGAATGGACGGATGCAGCACAGTCCGGCCGACTGTCACGCGCTGCATGACACGGCCTCACGCCAAGTCACAAGGGCGAAGAATGTTTCCGGCCGCACGACAAGCGGCGACTGTTTTTCGAGTGAGTCTCAGACATGTCCATCATCAAGCGAGCCTTCAGTGTTTTCACCGGCAATGGTCTCTGCCAGAGCCTGCTGGAATACAACGTCAAGTTCTCTCACTACCTGATGGGAGTCGGAGCCGGAACACGCGTCGCCACCAGCGGGGAAATGAGCTTGGTACGGCACGTCAACAGCTATCCTGCTTCGGAGGGGAAGCTGTGCGTGTTTGATGTGGGAGCAAACGTCGGACAGTTTGCGAGCCTGATGAGAAGTCATTGTGACATGTCACGCATGACTCTTCATTCTTTTGAGCCATCGTCGGATGCGTACGAAAAGCTGTCCGCTGCTCATCGAAACTGCAGCAGCATTCGGCTGAACAAGTTTGCTCTGGGATCAGCTCCGGGAACGGCGACACTGTATTCCGACCGACCCGGTTCAGGATTAAGTTCGCTGACGAAACGCGATCTGGATCATGTTGGCAAGACCATGAACCTGACTCAGACCGTCGAAATTCAGACCGTCGACGATTACTGCCGGGCGAACGGCATTGAGCGCATCCACCTGCTGAAGATTGACGTGGAAGGCCATGAGCATGAAGTGCTGAAAGGTGCGGAAGGCATGTTCGCCGCGGACCGCATCGATGCGGTTACGTACGAGTTCGGTGGCTGCAACGTGGATACTCGCACTTACTTCCGCGACTTCTATCAGTTCTTCAATCAGCGTGACATGCAGGTGTTTCGAATCACCCCTCGAGGCTATCTGCGAGCCATCAAGAAGTACCGGGAAGCTCACGAGCAGTTTCTGACGACCAACTACATGGCCGTGAAACGCAAGGCCGCCTAACCCGACCCAGGAGACGCTGTCAGCCGTCATTCATTGAAACAAGAAACGCCGCTGAGGGAGACTCCTTCAGCGGCGTTTTCGTTTTCCAAATCAGCGGAAGGGCGCGAGCCCTCCGGTGCCGTCATCATCCAGCGGAAGGGCGCGGCGAGCCCTCTGGTTCATACGGCCGTCGCCGGCCAGCCTCTTACTGCTTGCCTTCCGTTCGTTTCGACCACCATGGCAGGCCGACCCCGCCGTCCATCGTCAGCGTCGTGCCGGTCATGTATTCGGCTTCGTCACTGAGAGTGAAGCAGATGCCGTGAGCCATTTCTTCGGCAGTCCCGAGGCGTCCCATCGGCATGCTCTGGCCACCTTCCTTCAGCTGATCTTCGCTGAAGAACTTGCGTTCGCCTGGCGTATCAATCCAGCCTGGGTGGAAGATGTTCACACGAATGCCTTCGCGAACAAGTTCGATGGCAGCAGTGCGTGCCATGTGGTCGATGGCAGCTTTCGCCATGTTGTAAGCCATGGCCGTCGGGAACGGGATGATGGCATGAGGCGAGCTGACAACGGTGATGCGTCCGCGTGAGGGTTGTTTCAGCATCTGCTGAGCTGCTGCGCGAACACCGTGCAGGGCACCCCACATGCTGACTTCGATGGTTCGACGGAAGCCTTCCATGTTGGCTTTGACCATCAGCTCGCGATCGCTGTAGACCGCGTTCGAGACAAACATGTCGAGACTGCCAAAGGTATCCACCGTCTGCTGAACCATGGCTTCCACAGCCTTCTGATCAGAGACGTCACAAACGATCACGATCGCCTTTTGACCAAGGCTTCGAATTTCTGCCGCCACCTCTTCGGCCTGAGCCTTGCTGCCACTGCAGTTGATCGCGACATTCGCGCCACCACGAGCCAGGGAGATGGCCGCTGCTCGGCCGATCCCCTTGGAAGATCCCGTGATCAGTGCGTTTTTCCCGGTGAAACTGTATTGAACCACAGATGATCGACTCCTTTTGCAGGGTTTATCACTGGATGAGTTATAGCGGCAGGGCGCGAGCCCTCCGGTGAGTCTGCGTCAGGAATTGACCGAACGGCATGCGTCGTTCCGCTTCAAAATCCTTCACAGCATTGCCCGATGGGCATCTTTGTGGTGAAACGCCGTCCCGTCAATTCATGGCCGGAAGATCTCCCGACACTCAGATCTGTGGTCCAGGGAATGGCACGTTCCACTGCGATTTCCGCATTATTGAGCCATCTTGCCACAAACAGGGCAGAGACTGTTGCGTTCGATTGGCAGCTTGCGAAACGTCATGGTGAGCAGATCGGCCGTCAGCAGATGTCCGGCCAGCGGTTCCCCGGCTCCCAGCAGCAGCTTCAGAACTTCTGCGGCAGCCAGCGATCCTGTCATGGACGACACAGCGGCAAAAACGGGAAACTGCCTGCGCCAATGCTCCGGTGCCTCCGGATAGATGCAGCGAAGGCAGGCCGTCTTGCCTGGCAGCACCGTCATCACTCGAGCCGTAAAGTCGAACATCGCGCATTCCACGATCGGCTTGCGTAGTTCCACAGCCGCCTTGTTCATGGCAAACCGTTCTTCAAACAGCGGTGCGGCATCGACAACGACATCGGCCTGAGCAACGAGTGACGCGGCATTCGAATCACTCAGATTGTCCGGGTACTCGATCACCTCGACCAGCGGGTTGATCTCCTTCAGTCTTGCCGCCGCGCATTCGACTCGGGACGTTCCGATCGCGCTGGTGTTCATCAGGAGCTGACGGTTCATGTCATCCAGCCGCAGAGGGCCGCCGTGAGCAAGAATCAGTCGCCCGACGCCAGCTGCCGCCAGAGCCATTGCCGCGCTGCCACCGACACCGCCGACGCGCGAAACGAGCACCGTGGCATGCTTCAGTCGCAGCTGGCCAGCCTCACCGCATTGCGGGCTCCACAGCTGCCATTCATAACGCTTCTGTTCGGTTTCAGTCAGGCTTGCAGGAATTGAAGTCATGCGCGTCAGAATCCAGACGGAAGAGGAGTGCAGGGGATGTGGGCAAAGGGAAAGCATCGGGAAGCTGCCGGGGGGCTTTCTGACCTCCAACCACACAGACCTCGCCGGCCGAGTACAGATTTTGGTATGACGACAGAATAAGCGGCCATCCGTTGTGAGACCATCTTCGGGTCGTCACAATGGCCCAGAAGTGTGTGCAGGAATTCAAGCGGGACCAATCGGCATCGGCTCCGCGCGGTCGAGCTTTTGCAGGAAACGAAAGAGACAAACGTGAGTGAATCGTGGATTGCGGACAGGATGCATCGTATAGACGCCTCTGGAATCCGAAAGGTGTTCGATCTGGCCGCAACGATGGAGCGTCCGATCAATCTGAGCATTGGGCAGCCGCATTTTGATACGCCGCAGCCCATCAAGGATGCTCTTTGCAAGGCCGTTCAGGAGGGAAAGAACGCCTACAGCCAGACTCAGGGGATCGCACCGCTTCTGAAGCTGCTGCAGGATGACGTGAATCAGCGATACTCGCATTCGGACCGCAAAGTGTTTGTCACATCGGGGACCAGCGGCGCGCTGATGCTGGCTTTGTGTACGCTGGTGAATCCGGGCGACGAAGTGATCGTCTTTGATCCGTGGTTCGTCATGTATCGCCATCTCACAACGCTGGCAGGTGGCAACGTCGTTCAGGTTTCGACGTATCCCGACTTTCGCATTCGCATCGAGGAAGTCCGGAAGGCGATTACTCCGAAGACGAAAGTCATTCTGTTCAACAGTCCCGCAAACCCGACAGGAGCTGTGGCCACGAAAGAAGAAGTGAAAGCGCTGGCCGAACTGGCTGCAGAAAAGAACATCGCGCTGATCAGTGACGAGATCTATCGGGCCTTCTGCTATGACCATCCGTTTCACAGTCCGGCGGAATGGAATGATCGAACCATTGTGATTGACGGATTCAGCAAGTCACATTCGATGACCGGCCTGCGGCTGGGGTTCATTCATGGTCCGCAGTATCTGATTCAGCAGATGCTGAAGCTTCAGCAATTCACATTTGTGTGTGCGCCGCATCCGGTGCAATGGGCAGGAGTCACGGCCTGGGAACTGAATCTTGAGGACAACTTTGCAGACTACAAACGGAAGCGTGATCTGCTGGTGAGTCTGTTGAAGGATCACTACGAGATTCACGGGGGTGAAGGTGCGTTTTATCTGTTCCTGAAAGCGCCCTGGGGCACTGGTTCCGAGTTTGTCGCTGAAGCAATTCGCAACAACCTGCTGATCATTCCTGGTAACGTCTTCAGTCCATCGGACACTCATTTCCGCGTTTCATTTGCCGCGAGCGACGAGATGATCCGGGAAGGAGCCGAGATTCTGTGCCGCCTGGCCAGGAAGCCTTAAACGCCTTTTGAAAGGCAGAGTTTTCATCACCCGAAACGTCAGTGAGGGATAAAAACGCCGGGAATTGAAAGAATGATCCCTTGCTGGCGCAGCGGGTTGAGATGCGTTCAACCTGCTGAGAGGTAGGCTGACGGAGGCGACTTAAGGCGTTTTTGGGCCTTTTTTCGATGTTGGCACAAATGTCGGCGGTCCGAATCGAACCCGAAATACTGGAGAACCTTTCCGGTTCATGCGGACAGACTGTCTCGGAACGAAGGAAAAAGGCCTGAAAATCTTGCCTGCGCCTGGAATTCAGGGAATGATATGTGCTGTTCAGCGGAATCGTTGAACAAACCGGCAGGCGTAACGGATCTGTTTCTCGCCGGGTTGTGGGCTCAACGCAATTTTTGGGTGTACATTTACAGATCCTTTGGGCGTCTGTCAGCACGGGAGACATTGATGAGAACAGTACAAAAACGCACACGCGGCTTTACGCTGATTGAGCTGCTGGTGGTCATTGCGATCATTGCCATTCTGATTGCGATCCTGCTGCCTGCCGTTCAGAAAGCACGTGAGTCAGCTCGACGAACACAGTGCATCAACAACCTGAAGCAGCTGGCTCTGGCGATGCATAACTACGAAGGGGCTCACAGTGTCTTTCCTCCGGGAATGATTTCCACGCTGCGACTGGGTGATATCACTGCGGCTGGCGTTCCACAGTACCGCGATCCACGTGAACCATACGAAGACAATCAGAATCTGGGTCTGCATGGAACCAGCTGGATGTTCCATATTCTGCCGTATGTTGAGCAGGGCAACGTCGCTGACATGTGGCGAACGGATTACAACGTGTATGGCAATGCCGAGATTCAGTACGACAACACACAGAATCTGATCTGGCAGCGAATTGGCTATGCACCGGCTCAGGCAGAAATCCCGGGCTTCTACTGTCCTTCTCGCCGTGGTAAGGTGGACGTGAAGAGCTTCTCGTTTAACAAGTTCCTGGACACCGATGCTCCTCGCAAGCTCTCCACAGGCATTCGTGGTGGTGGCAATGACTATGCAGGATGTGCCGGATCAGGCGTCGTCTTCAATCCTCAGACTCGCTCACCTTACGACCTGTCTCCGGATCAGATTGCGTTCTACAACAACCAGGTTCGAACTCCTGCGAACAACTTCAACCAGATTGGCAACAACCTGGGGATCCTGTACGTGAACAGCTCTGTTCGCATGGGCGACATCAAGGACGGCACGTCTCAGACGATCATCATTTCCGAGGCGGAGCGATTCGAAGGTCTGAAGATTCGCATCCCGAACAACTTCGACCAGGTTGCAAACGACGGCTGGGCGTGGGGTGGTGCTGCCTCCATGTTTTCCACGCTGGATGGTCCCAACAAGCAGAAGTACTACGGTTTTGCCGGATCGGCACATGGTGACCTGTGCATGGTTGCTCTGGCCGACGGTTCTTCTCGCTCCGTCAGTAAGTCTGTCAGCCTTCAGATCTGGCAGGCTCTTGGAAATATCTCCGGCGGGGTTCCAGTCCAGAACTTCTGATGTCTGATACGGTGAATTGCGATGCCAGGTCGCCGCGATGCGGCCTGGCGTCTTTTTTGCGCTGCGGCTGTGTGTGTGCTTCCGGGAGAATTTGAACTAGGATGCACCCGTCAAAGCGATTGAACTGAGTGATTTCCAGGTCCTGTTTCTGAGTAAAGTCCATGACGATTCGATACACCTGTACCGGATGTGAATCGGTTCTGAAGATCAAGGACGAAAAAGCCGGGACGAAGGGCAAGTGCCCGAAGTGCAAAACAGAATTCCTGGTTCCTCAGCCTTCTGCGGATGGTGACAGCGATGCAGCGGAGGAGGTTGCAGCATCACCAGACATGCCGATGGACATGTCTGTGGATATGCCCATCGAGCTGACTCCGGAAGTGCCCGCCGCCAGTTCCGGTGAGTTCGATCCGGCGGACTATCTTTCGTCGTCACCTGGTCCTCAGGCGATCCCATCGTACGGATCGGGCAGCTCGGAGCGTAAGCCCTCCGTCGCAGAACTGATGCGAGACTTTGAAGCGACGAAGAAGAAGGACAAGGACAAGGGCAAGAAGTCGAGCGAGATGTCGAAGCCGGTCACGGCATCGCATGAGACATCCGGATCGGCTGCCGACGCGCTTAGTCGAGCCTATCAGCAGAAGCGTGAATCAGCCTCTGCACCGTCGGTCAATCAGAAGGACGTGAAGGTCGCTGAAGAGCGGGCCGCGATGATGTCCTTCCTGAAAACAAAGGCACTGCCGGGTGTTGCCATCGTCCTGCTGCTGATCTTCGGCATCAACTCTTACATGAACTATGTGCCGTACGAAGGCCCGCCACTGTTTCGAGTCTCTGGAGTTGTCAAGCAGGGCGGCCAGCCGCTCGCCAATGCTCGAATCAGTTTTGAGTGCGACCTGATGGTACCGCGCGGTCCCGACGAGCCCACCTATTCTGCAACGGGTACAACGGATGCCGAAGGAAAGTATGAGTTGTATTACGAGGCAAACTACGCCGGCATTCCAGCCGGTGCGTATGTGGTCGGTATCATGACAAGCTCCGGGGCACCGGTGACGGTACCGGACACTGAAGTTCGAAGAACCGTCAGTGATACTGAGGAAAACAAGTTCGACTTCAATCTGTGACAGCGAAGCGTCGATCCTGAAGCCGGCACATTCTTCCGTGTGGCATCCCGCGAACTTATGCCGATGCGGCTTTGTCTCCGCAATGCCAGTTTGTCATCCTGCTGTCGTCCACTGGTTAAGCCTGACCAGGACAGGCGGATTCGTGTCGCAGGCTCCCTGTGCTTTCCGGGTACATTCTTCACGCAGCGATCGGGTTTTGCATGACCACTCTGATCATTGACTACGGCATGGGAAACCTCCGCAGTGTTCAAAAGGCCTTTGAGCATATCGGCGAAGAAGCCGTGATCTCATCGGACCCGTGTGAGATACCAAAAGCCGAACGCGTCGTGCTGCCAGGTGTCGGGGCTTTTTGCGACGCGATTGCCGCGTTGCGACGCCATGACCTGACCGCTGCCATTCGAGACCATATTGCTGCCGATCGCCCGTTCCTGGGAATCTGCCTGGGCCTGCAGATGCTGTTTGAGCAGTCACTGGAAGACGGGCAGCACGAAGGGCTTGGGATCATTCCCGGAGTTGTTCGTCGCTTTGAGCTTCCTGCGGAGTACAAGATTCCTCACATGGGCTGGAATCAGCTGACGGTTCGGATGAATCCGGCCCCCGTCCTTCTGCGAGAGCTTCCGGACCGGCCGTGGTTTTACTTCGTCCACAGTTACCACTGCGTTCCGGCCGACGAGACGTGGGTCGCCGCCACGACAGATTACGGGCGGCCGTTTGTCTCAGTTGTTTCTCGAGGAAACGTCATGGCCACTCAGTTTCACCCCGAAAAGAGCCAGGCCGCCGGACTGCAGCTTTTGCGCAATTTTGTCGTGGGGACCGGCTGCGCTGCCAGTGTCTGAGCCTGTGGGCCGTGTGACACGCCTGCTCCGGATTGAGGCGGTTCATGGCCTGATTGAGATTGTCCTGAACTGGTCCGGGAACGTGTTTTCCGCCGTTCGGCTTTCCGTTACACTTCTCCGCTCAATTTCTGCGGGTGCACCGGACTCCGGGCCCCGCCGAAAGTCTGAAGAGTTTCCCGTTACGCTTCGTGTTTTCTGATTGACGTCATCATGATCGTATCCCGCAGCTGGCTGGCCGACTACGTGGCTCTGCCAACATCGACCGAAGAACTCTCATCGCGACTTACGATGGCAGGGCTGAACCTGGAAGAGTTCCACGAAGTGCGTGACGGACTGACTCAGCCGGATATCGCGATCGATCTGGAAGTGACCAGCAACAGACCCGACTGTCTGGGCCACATCGGGATTGCAAGAGAAACATCGGTTCTGTACCGAACGCCTCTGACGATTCCGACCGCCGCAGTGCAGGAAGGGACTGAGCCGACATCCGGAGCAACCGCCGTCAGTATCGAATGTCCCGAACTGTGCCACGAATACCATGCACGCGTGATTCGGGGCGTCAGGATTGGTCCGAGTCCAACGTGGCTGCGTGATCGTCTGGCAGCCGTCGGGATCAATTCTGTGAACAACGTCGTCGACGTCACCAACTACGTGATGATGGAATGTGGTCAGCCGCTGCACGCGTTCGATTACGATAAGCTGGCTGGTCATCGCATTGTTGTGCGCAAGGCCGCTGCCGGTGAAAAGATCCGGGCCATCGACCAGAAGGAGTACGAACTTCCGGCCGGAGCCTGTGTGATTGCGGACGGTCAGCGAGCTGTCGCGGTGGCAGGCGTGATGGGTGGCCTTGAAACGGAGATCTCGGGCACGACGGTGAATGTGCTGATCGAAGCGGCTTCGTTTTCATCACTCAGTGTTCGTGCCACCGCGCGAACGCTGAAGCTGCACAGCCCGTCGTCCTATCGCTTTGAACGACGAGTCGACCGTCGATGGCTCGACTGGGCCTCACGACGCTGCTGTGAACTGATTCTGAAAGTGGCGGGCGGAACACTGCTGGCCGGTTCTGTCACGGCCGGAGCGCCAGCCCCGGAAACTCGCGAACCGGTGACGCTGAGGTTTGCGCGAGTGACCAGGCTGCTGGGTATTGAAATTCCTCCGGCGGACTGCGTGGATATTCTGGAACGGCTTGGCCTGAAGAAGGTGAGTCAGACGGCCGAACAGGCGACATTCGAACCGCCGAGCTGGCGTCCGGATCTTCTGCGGGAATGCGATCTGATCGAAGAAGTGGCTCGCATTCATGGCTATGAGCATATTCCGACGAATGCTCCGCTGCCGGTTGTTGCCACCGCACGAACTCGACGGGAGCGAGTTCTTGAATCCATCAGGACTCAGCTGACATCCGCTGGTCTGTACGAAGCGCTGACGCTGTCATTTGTCAGCGAGGCTCAGCGGAAACTGTTTTGTCCGGCCGGTGAACTGGCTCCTGTGGCGGTTTCTCATTCCAGCCGCAGTCATGAGAATCAGCTGCGACAGAGCCTGATTCCCAGCCTGCTGCAGTGTCGTCGACAGAATGAACGTCATGGTTCGATGAATGCTGAGTTGTTCGAAGTAGCTCGCGTCTATCTGTCCGCCGGTGAAGGCAAAGGTGAAGCCGATGCAGAACCGCTGTCTGTCGGACTGGTCACCGGTCGTTCGTTCGTACAAACATTGGGCATTGTGGAATCGATGGTTCAGCGTCTGGCGCCAGCAACATCGCTTTCCACGGTGCCTTACGATCGCCCCGAGTTTCTTCCGGGACGAGGAGCGGAAGTGCGTCTGAATGGTCAGCTGCTTGGCTGGATTGGTGAACTCAGCCGTGAGGTTCTGGAGGCTTCGGATCTTCAGGACTCCGTCTGCGTGGCCGAGCTGCGGATTCCTCTGCTGGAGTCCCTGTATCAGACACATCGTGGATACACGCCACTTCCGAAGTATCCATCAATCTCGCGAGATCTGAACTTTGTGCTGCCGGAATCAGTTTCTTGGACGGAACTTTCTTCGGTGGTTTCACAGAGTGCCGGAGCGCTGCTGGCGGGAACATCGTTCAGTGGTCAGTATCGTGGCAAGCAGATTGAGGCCGATCGAAAGTCGTACGTGATCACCTGCCGATTCATGGCTCCTGATCGAACCTTGACCGCAGAAGAAGTGGACGCCGCCGTTCAGAAGATTATCGCAACGTGCCAGCAGCAGCTGTCAGCCACACTGCGAGCCTGATGATCTGGTGGTGTTGACGCCCGGAAGTTCCGTCACTGGCTCGCATGTACTTGCAGGACCAGGCTCAAAGATGGCCGTCGAACGACAGCCGAATGCTGAAGACGATTCATGAAACGCACACTGCTCAAATCCAAAATCCACCGCGCCACGGTGACTGATGCCAGCCTCCATTATGAAGGCAGCGTGACGATTGATCCGCTGCTGATGGAAGCCACAGACATTGTGGAATGGGAGAGTGTCGACGTTTACGACATCAACAACGGCAATCGGCTCACGACCTATGCCATTCCCGGCGAACGAGGATCCGGCGTGATCTGCCTGAACGGCGCAGCGGCCAGACTTGTTCACATTGGCGACCTCGTCATCATCTGCAGCTACGCCCAGTACACAGAAGAAGAACGGCAAAAGCACCAGCCAAAGATTGTGCTGGTCGATGAGAAGAATCGCATGGTTCGCAAGTGCGACAGCTGAGGGGAATGCAGGTTCCTGAAACAGAATTCCTCAGCACAGTTGCGGAGGCATGGGGCGATCGCCAACATGTGTGAAAATCCGCTCGCGATTGCTCGCTCCATCTGAACAGGACGCTGGTGATCTCGCGAAGCAAGTTCAGAAATTTCTCGGGAGCAGCCGAAACATGTCAACATGGCCCATTGGCGTATTCGCATCCATTGATGCCGGACTGGGTGTTCATCTGGAAGTGGCTCAGGAACTGGGCGTTCCGACGATTCAGGTTCATGCACCTCATGCAGGGACTCGCAATCCGAAGGCTGCCGCCGAATTTTTGAGCCGCTGCAGCAAAGCCGGAATCACAATCACTGCCGTGTTCGGTGGATTCGAAGGCGAAAGCTATGCGGACATCGCCACAACGGCTCGCACGGTCGGTCTTGTGCCTGAAGAGACACGTGCTGCCCGCGTGAAGGAAATGAAAGAGATCAGTGACTTCACGAAGCTGCTGAACTGCGATACCGTCGCTCTGCACATTGGCTTTGTTCCGCACGACACCAGCAGCGCCAGCTACAAAGACCTGATCGCGACGACTCGTGATCTGCTGGACCATGTCGCAGCCAACGGACAAAAGCTGCATCTGGAAACTGGCCAGGAGTCCGCTGATCATCTGCTGCACTTCATCAGCGACGTTCAGAGACCGAATCTGTACATCAATTTCGATCCGGCCAACATGATCCTTTATGGAACAGGCGAACCGATTGAGGCACTGAAGAAAGTCGGCAAGTACGTTCGAAGCATTCACTGCAAGGATGCGAAGTGGGCCGCTCCTGCTGTTCGAGGAACAGCCTGGGGACAGGAAGTTCCTCTGGGCGACGGCGACGTTGGCATGGAGACCTACCTGCGGACGCTGAAGGAGATTGGTTACACCGGACCTCTGACGATCGAACGCGAGATTCCTCAGGATCGTGAACGTCAGAAGGCCGACATCGGTCATGCGGTGAATTTGCTGACCAGTCTTCGCAAGAAGATTCTTGGCACCTGAGTCTTGAACGTCGCTGTCACTCTCCAAGTGACGAATTGCGATTTTGTAACCATTGTGAAACTGCTCTAAGGCCTGGAAGGTCGCTGGCTTCATGGCACGCTGTGAACAGGGTTACCTGTGTGAAGTTTGCGGAGAAGAGGTCGAGTCCATTCGGGAGAGCGACCTCTATCTTCGTTTTGTGATCGGTGAAGTGTCGGCGCGCCAGCTGCTGACCGCTCCCGAGCGTCATCTGCGATGCTGCCCCGTGAATGCTCAGTTCATAGAAGACCCAGCGTTCGAACCGGTGGTCGTCGAGGGCGATTTTGACCGACGACTGTTCGATGAGGAGTTTGTTCGGCAGCGATCTCAGCTGCTGACTCGCGGCTGGCACCGTCTTCAGGAGCTGGCCGAACAGGCTCAGACGGTACCGATTGCGGAATATCCTCTGCCCGAATTTCGAACGGTGCGGTAGGTCATAGGGGCGCAAAGGCCGTGTTTTTGCACCAGATGGCATCTCAGGGCCTGGAATCTGCGGACTCCCGAGGGTGCGAATTCGGAAGGCGTTGCGATCTCTGTAAACTCTTGCGGTGTCCATGCAACGCAAAGGCCGCCCGGAGTCACTCTGCCAGGAACAGCGACAGGCGGCGTTTATCGGCATGTTGAGTGTCTTTGAAATTCCGAATCCACCCAGTTGAATGAGTCCCATGCATACTTCGGCACTTGTGAATCAGTTGAAGCCTTCGGAAACTCTGGCCGCAGCTGCAAAGGCCCGCGAACTGCGAAGCAAAGGTATTGATGTGCTTGAGTTCACCGTTGGTGAGCCGGACTTCATAACGCCGCAGCATATTCGCGATGCTGCCAAAACAGCGATGGATGCCGGACATACTCGATACACGGCTGCGACCGGTATTCAGGAACTGAAGCAGGCAGTGTGCGACGCGTTTCTGCGCGACCATGGCGTTGCCTACAAGCCATCCGAAGTCACCATCTCCAACGGCGCGAAGCACTGTCTGCACAATGTTCTGGTAGCCTGCTGCGAACCAGGCGACGAAGTTATCATCCCAACACCATACTGGGTCAGCTATTCGGCACTGGTAGAACTGGTGGGTGCAAAGCCGGTGCTGGTGGAGACTCATGAGAAGGACGGATTCTGTCTGTCTCCGGAGCAGTTCCGCAAAGCGATCACTCCAAAGACTCGGCTGATGATGCTGAACAGTCCAAGCAATCCGACTGGCGGAGTGTATCCGGTCGATCAACTGGAGGCTCTGGCGAAAGTCGCAGTCGAAAAGGACATCATCGTTCTGTCCGATGAAATCTATGACAAGCTGATCTATAGCGGCCACACGTTCCGCTCGTTCGCGTCTTTCGGCGAAGAAGTGAAGAAGCGAACCGTCATCGTGAACGGTGTCAGCAAGGCCTATGCGATGACCGGGTGGCGAATCGGCTGGACGCTGGCTCCGGACAATGTCAGTGCTGCGATCAACAAGCTGCAGAGTCAGCAGACATCCAATCCCTGCAGTGTTTCTCAGTATGCAGCATTGGCGGCACTGAAGGGACCACAGGAATGTGTGGCCGAAATGTGCAAAGAGTTTGCAGCTCGCCGCGATTACGTGGTCAAGCGACTTCGAGCGATCCCGGGGCTCACGTTCGCTGAACCTGGCGGTGCGTTCTACGTGTTCTTCAACGTCAGCAGTTACTTCGGAAAGCCGGTTGGCGGCGGTGCTCCTGTCTCCAATGCCACCGACTTCTGTACGGCTCTGCTGGAACGGGCCCACGTGGCCCTCGTGAGCGGTGACGCGTTTGGTGCGCCAGGCTACGTTCGTCTGAGTTTCGCTGCGGCGATGACACAGCTCGTGCGGGGACTGGATGCCATCGAGAAGTTCCTCAATAATGCGTGAGCGTTCTTTGTGGACGATTCAGAGCACCGTGTGTGATTCACGGTGCTCTCCGATTCCTTCCTGGCGAATTCTCTGATGACATCCGCATGGCAGTCTTTGAAAGGACACCAGGAACAGCGAGCCCTGTTCGCTCGTTCGATGCAGAACGGGCGACTGTCTCACGCCTACATCCTGGCCGTCCGTGACGGAATTGGAAAACGCCGCTTTGCAAGGCTGATTGCTCAGTCGATCTTCTGCCGCGAATGCCCGGAAGGAGAACTCGACGCGTGTGGACAATGTCGCGCGTGCATGAGTTTTGCTGCAGGAACATGGCCCGACTATATTGAGATAGGTCTTCCGACCGGCAAGACGGAGATTCCCATTTCGATGATCGCCGGCGATGCCGACAAGCGAGGACGAGAGGGGCTCTGCTTCGAATTGTCCATGGCACCGCAGGCATCGACTCGCCGCGTTGCCATCATCAATGATGCTCACCGCATGAACGCTGACGGTGCAAACGCACTGCTGAAGACGCTGGAAGAGCCTCCTGCCAAAGCGCTGATCCTGCTGACCTGCGACGATCCGGATTCGCTGTTGCCAACGATTCGATCACGCTGCCAGCTGATTCGCTTCTTTCCACTGCCCGAAAAGGAAGTTCAGGAGATTCTGCAGCTGGAAGGCCTTGTGGAAGATCCGGAAGAATCCAAAGCGATCGCCGCCATGTCGGAAGGAAGTCTCACGCTGGCTCAGCAGCTTCTGAATCCGGATCTTCGCAAGCTTCGCGAACTTGTCGCCCGGGAGTTTACGCAGTTCGAACAGATGAAGCCGCTGGAAGTATCCAGGCAGGTCACGGATGAACTGGAGCGAATCTCCGGATCCACAGAGGAGCAGCGTCAGAATGCTCAGTGGCTGCTGAGGTTTCTGGCCGGCGTTCTGAATGATCGAATGCGACGTCTGATGTCCGGAGATTTCTCCGACGCACTTCACCAGCGGCTTGGCGTTCGCTGCGGCATGGACATGCTGACCGGGCTTCTGGAGCGAATTATCGCTGCGGCCCGGCAGATTGAAGCCAACTCCCCGGTGCGGCTTGTACTGGACGCGATGTTCGATGAACTCGCCCGCCAGATGCGGCTCGGCCCCGTCAGTGCACGCTGAGTGCCTGCCTTCTGCGAAGGTCGGAAGCCAGTCCTGCGATCACTCTGTCTGGTTTGCAACAGGCTACTTGCCTTGAGTGCCTGCAAATGTCTGCACGCGTTCAAGCTGATGTCCGGGAGTTCCGCCGGCATTCATCGCCATGTTGCCCCCATCCAGTGGAATGATGGCACCTGTGATCCATGCGGAATCGTCGGAGGCCAGCAGGACGGCAAGGCCCATGATGTCCGCTGGCTGACCAAGTCGGCCGGACGGAATACCTCGCAGGAAGCGACCTTCCAGAGTCGGATCATCGGCCATGCGAGCCTGCAGGCTGGGGTTAACGACCTGCGCCGGTGTGACGCAGTTGACTCGCACGCCGCGATGAGCCCATTCGGTGCTGAGTTCACGAGTCATCTGGATGACGGCCCCCATGGCCATGCTGTAGGCAATGTGTCCTCGTCCCAGAGCCGTGCTGCTGGCCAGAGACCCGATATTCATGATGGAACCTCGTCCCTGTGACAGCATCCGGCGACCGGCTTCCTGGCACATCGCGAATCGTCCGATCACCAGGTTTTGAAGCACCTTCTGAAGGTCCGTGATCGATAGTTCTTCGGGCCTTGCAAGAATGCCGTCACCGGCGATGTTTCCAAGGAAGTCAACACGACCAAACTCGCTGTCCACCACACGAAACAACTCGGCGATGGCGGATGGGTCTGACACATCGCACTGCGCCACGATGGCTCGCTGGCCCATGGAACGAATCTCGGAGGCCGTGTTTTCCGCACCGTCTTTGTTTCGATCGATCAGAAGAACATCCGCGCCATGCTGAGCCACAGCCAGCGACGTGGCTCGACCAAGTCCCTGAGCAGCTCCGGAGATGACAGCAACTTTTCCACTAAGATTGAACATGGCGGGCGGCATCCTGTTGCGGAGAGCACAAAGAGGGGAGGGCGGTTTCGCAGCACCGACAGCCGTGAGCTGTTTCCCGTGTCAGTCCAGGAAGCGTGAACGTTCGTCGGCAGTTGGGATTCGACACGATTCGTGCTTCCCAAACAAGCGGTAGCGGATCTTCGCGATGAAGCGATAGCCAAGATCTCGAAGGGGCGAAGGGATCAGCCAGAGCATCGCGCCGCACAGCCACCAGAACCCGCCGAGCGTCATCAGAATTCGACATACGGCAGTTGTTCGAGTGTAATCGCCGCCGGGCGTATGAAAGACGAGAGTCGACAGATTCTCCCGCAGAGCTGCCGGAACATACTTCTCGGCGGTCGCTCCCTGCAGAGGAGCAAACTGAATGCGATGAGATCGATCGCGCCGCAGGATCCAGTTGACTGTGTGGTTGCAGAAGCCACAGACACCATCAAAGAAGAGGATGTTCTGAGATGTTGTGGACGGCGGGGACATGGGACGACCATTCCTGAGAGTACAGCTTTGCTTTCACACCCGGAGTTCTACCCGATGCCTGGCCTCGAAGTTAACAGCAATCCTCTCGCGAAACGCACTCATGAGTGATTGACACAGGGCCGGCAGGGAGAAGAGGAGCGATGGAGGACAATCGCTCGACACAGCGCATGAAAAAAGGGAGCAGCAATGATTGCCGCTCCCCTTCATGATTCATCTGTGCTCGAGGAACTTCGAGCCGACTCAGACTAGTCCTGATAGTCGACTTCGATGTGGTCCTTCTTCACTCGCACGTCGACAGCGTACTTGCCGTAGTCGTAACGAATGCGGTCGCCATTTCGCTTGCAGGAGATCAGTTCACAACCACAGGTTGGAACGCAGATCTGAATGTAAACGCACTTTGGACCACAGCAGCTGCATGGGTCGTAGCACGCACATGGATCCTTCACAGCGATGATCTTTGGCTGAGCACAAGGAGACATTTCGTCACAGTCCTTGTACTTCACGTTGGTGTAGAGAGCGATTGGAGCCGCTTCCACGAAGTTACCGTGCTCTGGGACCGGCATTGGAGCCGCTTCCTGAGCCTGAACCATGCCCGCGACGAGCAGGCTGAACATTGCCACCAGCTTTGCAAGATTCTTCATTTCAATTCCTTCCTTCAACTCAATGTACTCTGTCTGAACACTGACCTGACACTGTCGGTATGAGCGACTCGATGCGGACTCAGGGCGAATACACAACCATTCCCCACGCAGTTCGGATCGTCAAGCAGCAATTTCACCTGGACAAAAGAGTTCGATCCGTCGAATGCAGGTCGTCGCAATCACGAAAAACTCTCCGGCCGTATTGTCGCGGGATAATAGGCAATATCAATGGGTTTCGGCGACTTTTCTGATTACCGAAAACAACGAGAACACGCGAAATGCGTCGTTTTTGCATCAAGGCGGCAAAAGTCGGCAAACTTCAGCAGGAGACGCTTTTGGGCCCAGTCAGCGAAGCCGCTGGAAATCACACGGCACAGCCCCCACAATAGCCTCAGAATTTCCCTCAGCGTTCTGCCCGCCTGCGGCTGAAAACGCCGTTTTTCCCACTTCTCGAATGAAATTGGAGTGTCCTATGCGAATTCTCCGCGCTCTCCTTGGCGGACTTCTGGCCGTCAGCCTTTGTGCTCCGTCGTTTGCCACGGAACCAAAGCCTTCACGAGTCCTGATGGTGACTCAAAGCGCTGGGTTCGTTCATGGAAGTGTTCGCCGCCCTGACGGCGAAAAGAAGCTGGCCGTTTCTGAAATTGCCATGATTCAGCTGGGCGAAAAAACTGGTCTGTTCAAAGTCGATTGTACTCAGGACGTCGCAGCAGACTTCACGAAGGACAATCTGAAGAACTACGACATCGTGATGTTCTATACGACCGGCGCGCTGCCGATTGCGGATGCGGACAAAGACTACTTCTTCAAAGAGTGGCTGGCGGCGAAGGGCCATGGCTTTCTGGGATTCCACTCAGCGGCGGATACGTACGGTGATTATCAGCCATACTGGGATATGGTTGGCGGCACATTCAATGGCCATCCCTGGAACGCCGGTGATACCGTCACCATCAAGGTTCATGATCCTGAAAACCCACTGATGAAATCGTTTGGAGCAGAGTTCCAGATCCGTGACGAGATTTACCAGTACAAGAACTGGCAGCCGGAAAAAGTCCGTGTCCTGATGAGTCTGGATATGTCTCGCTGCAAGCCTTCCATGCCGTACCACGTTCCGGTTTCATGGATCAAGAACTACGGCGAAGGTCGAGTGTATTTCAACAATCTTGGCCATAACGAAGCTTCATGGAGTGATGAACGTTACCTGAAGTCCATCACAGAAGCTGTGCGATGGATTCGCGGCGACATTGAGATCGACGCGACGCCGAATCC
>CAZIGZ010000057.1:0-33452 GCA_964538835.1 uncultured Chitinophaga sp.
AGACTGCAGATGACCGAAAAACGCAGCGTTGGCCGAGCGTATTCGTTTGGGTCAGAGTGGCTTAGGCATCAAGTGCATGCGAGAACACGGTTCGCCTGGCGGCGAAAGTGCCGCTCGGCAAGCGGCACCTACGGAAAAAATGCTCTCGACGTAACTTGCTGGCTAGCCGACAGTTACAAATTCGTGTGATCTCTGCTGTGGCCGATGCCGTTTTGAGGTGCTTCCATTTGCCGCGACGGAAGAATGAGCCTTCATTCTGTTCCGCATGCGGGGCTTTGTGATGAGGCATGTATGTTTGCAAATCTGTTGCACGAGCTGGGTGGCCGAAGCCTGGGAGTACTCGCTGGTATGTTATTCGGTAGCCTGTTTACCGGGTGGGTGGCACGTCGTCGCCGTGAACGTGAGCGACGACTTGTGATGGACGGAGATGCTCGCGATACCGTCGTCATTCATCAGCATATTGTGGAGACGACGCAGGAGCGAGATGCCACGGGTGTGTATCAGACTGTCAGAGTGCTTCGCATTCGAACGCTGGGCCAGTCGGAACTGAAACGAGTCGTTCCCAACGGGCACCTCGCCGGCATTCTTCAGAAGCGTGCTCATAACGTGAATCCGAAAGACACGCTGATTTCGATGGATGGTCCGGAAGGTTCTTACCTGCTGGAGACCTTGACCAACTTCGTCTGTGACCGAACCGGCAATACGCAGTTTCTTCATGATGTGTTCGTGATGACGGCCTGTTGTGAGCCTGCGGAATTTTCCCATCACCAGCCGATTACGATTCTGCTTGTGCGACGCGAAGACCTGCCTCTGTTCGAGAACTGGACGACCGTTCGCAATCTGCATGTGGAGCATGGTTCCGACGGACCTCGCATTCTGACGCTGATGGAGATGGCGAATCGTTTCCGGCAGGAACAACAGAAGATTACGGAACTCCGAGCCGCCGGACGACGATCGGCCTTCGTCGAAACGATGTATATCCTCGACCTGCCGATCGACCAGAAGTGCGCGGCTCTGCCAACGAAGCCAGTTCCGTGGGGCCGGTACGAGAACGTGCTGAAGGAACTGAATCTGGAAGCGGCCTAGAAGGGAAGTCGTTTCCTGGGCACATCCTTCCCACCCAAACGCCGTTTGGGTGGGTTGAGCGAGCGTTAGCAAGCTCGGGGGCGGGCCGTTTTGCAACGGTTTTCCGGGTGTCTCGGTGACGCTCAGTCGTTATGCTGTGGAAAACGATCAGCGACATTCCTCGGCGTGACTCATCATGTTGCGGTTCATCGAGACTCCCGGATCCCACCAGAACGCGTTCGCAGGAACAGCGGGCCGCCGTGAGTTTCTGCGAATTGGCGGGCTTGCCGGATTCAGCTGGGCCCTGCCGGGACTGATTCCTCAGCGAGCACGAGCCGATGATCCTGCGGCCAGTCAGATCCCGGGGTTTGGCAAAGCCAAGGCCGTCATCGTGGTCTTTGCCAGCGGCGGACAAAGCCAGCTGGATATGTGGGATCCCAAGCCTGACGCTCCGGAAGAAATTCGCGGCGCGTTTGGTTCGATCGGGACAGCGGTGCCGGGAGTTCGCTTTTGTGAGCACATGCCGCAGATCGCAAAAATCGCAGACCGGCTGACGGTTGTCCGCAGCATGGCGCATGAAGACCTGGATCATGGTTCCGCGTTCTACCTGTCGATGACCGGACGTTACCATCGCCGCAAGTCCGGCAATCCTCTGCCTTCGCCGGAAGATCAGCCGTGTTTCGGATCGGTGCTGCAGCGAGTTCGGCCGGCGACTCGGTTTTCTCAGACGGCCATTCATCTGAACGGACCGGCTGAGGTTCCCAACATTGTTGCTCCGGGGCAGTTCGGAGGACTCCTCGGACGCGGCTATGACCCGATGACACTGGGGGATGTCTCGAAAGGCAACATCGCTGTTCCATCGTTGTTGCCTCATGCGGACCTTCCACCCATTCGTCTTCAGGCGCGACAATCCCTGCTGCAATCTGTCGAAGCGGGTCAGCGGTTGCTGGAAGATCAAAAGACGATGCTGGAGAAGCACGCTTTGTATCAACAGGCCTTTGAAATGCTGGCAAGGCCGGAAGCTCGCAATGCGTTTGATCTGTCGCAGGAACCTGATGCCCTGCGAGACCGCTACGGTCGCAATCGTTCGGGGCAGGCCTGCCTTCTGGCAAGGCGGCTTGTGGAGGCCGGTGTGCCGCTGGTGACCGTCATCTGGTCCCACAACAATCGAGGTCAGGACAAAGAGCCCGACAACACCGACACGTACGGCTGGGATACTCACAATGACATCTTCTATGGCCTGAAGAATCATCTGCTTCCGCGCTTTGATCAGGGGTATTCAGCGCTGATTGAAGATCTGGATCAGCGAGGCATGTTGGAAGATACTCTGGTCATCTGCATGGGCGAATTCGGCCGCGCGCCGCTGGTCGCACTGGAGCCCAGGTTTGCAGGGGCAACGCCGGGCCGCAAACACTGGAGCTGGGTTTATTCCGTAGCGTTTGCCGGAGCTGGTGTTCAGCGAGGAGCCATCGTGGGCTCGTCAGATCCTCGCGGCGCTTATCCCATCACAGAAGCGTACGGCCCGTGGGATATTGTCGCGACGACCTTCTCATCGCTGGGCATCGATCCTCACGGGCACTATTACGATCCCGTCGAGCGGCCCATCCGCATTTGCGATGGCCAGGTGATTCGGTCACTCTACGGATGATGACGGCGTTGTTTGCTCAGCTTGACGCGGACATCGCACGTCACTCGATGTGACCAGAAACTCCGGGGCGGTGTTCTCGCCTTGGAGGCACGAGCCACAATAGGATTTCTTCCGATGGATCTTTTCCGTTCGTTCCTGCTGTTCCTCAGCGCGTTCATGGCATTTGCTGATCGAAGCCTGTTGCGAGCTGACGAACTGCAGCCTTTGGCCTATCGGTCGGAAGGCCTGACAGTGGATCTTGGCGTCGGACTGTGGGCATGGCCGATCCCCTGCGATGCCGACGATGACGGAGACTATGACCTGATCGTGTCATGCCCGGACAAGCCATCCAACGGCGTCTGGTACTTTGAGAACGGCGGGATCACTCGCAATGGTCTGCCGGTCTTCAAGCCGTCACGGCGCTTGAGTCCGACGGTGCATTATGTGATGCCGAGTTATGTCGATGGGAAGCTGCGTGTTCTCTCACCGGGGTTTGAATACTCCTCGTTCACGACCAAAGGCCTGACCGACAAACAGACGCTGCCCATCCCGGCGAATTTTCACAAGCCCGTGGGGACTCAGCCAAAAGGTCCGAAAGTCCGACACAACCAGTGGCGATACACGGATTACGACGGCGACGGTGCTCTGGATCTGGTTGTTGGAATTGAAGACTGGAGCGACTACGGATGGGACGATGCCTGGGATGCCAGCGGTCGCTGGATCAACGGTCCCTTGCATGGCTGGGTGTATGTGTTTCGAAACCGCGGCACATCTGAAGCACCCCAGTATGAGGATCCAACCAGGCTGAAGACGGGCGACGTTCTGCTGGAAACCTACGGCTGCCCTTCCCCGAACTTTGAAGACTTCGACGGCGATGGAGATCTGGATTTGCTCTGCGGAGAATTCCTGAATGGCTTCACGTACTTCGAAAACACGGGCAGTCGCACGAAGCCGTCCTATGCACCGGGACAGCGTTTGAAGAATGATCAGGGGCAGCCGCTGGCCATGGATTTGCAGATGATCGTGCCGGTCGCTTTTGACTGGGACAAAGATGGAGACGCGGACCTGATCGTGGGTGACGAAGATGGCCGAGTAGCCTTCGTGGAAAATGTCAGCAGCCCGGCAGCGGGGAAAGTTCCCGTGTTTCGCGCGCCGGTCTATTTTCAGCAGGTCGCTGAGACTCTGAAGTGCGGAGCCCTGGCGACTCCGTGCGGGACCGACTGGGATGGCGATGGTGACCAGGACATCGTGTCAGGAAACACAGCGGGCTACATCGAGATCTTTGAAAACGAGAGCGGACCCGGCGTTGAGCAACCACGGTGGGCGGCCCCAAAGAAGCTGATGCTGGGCGATCAGCCTTTTCGAGTTCAGGCTGGGCCCAATGGAAGTATTCAGGGCCCTGCGGAAGCTCAGTGGGGTTACACGACGCTGAATGTGGCCGACTGGGACATCGATGGTCTGCCGGATGTGGTGTTCAATTCGATCCTTGGCCGAGTCTCCTGGATGAAGAACGTGGGGACTCGTGCCCTGCCCCGCTTTGAGGAGATTCGGCCCGTTGAGGTTGACTGGAATGAGCCACAGCCGAATCTCACCTGGGGCTGGCTGCGACCGGACGGTGCCGGACTGCTCACTCAGTGGCGAACGACTCCGGTGATTTATGACTTCAATCAGGACGGACTTCCGGATCTGGCGATGCTGGATCACGAAGGCTATCTCGCGTTCTTCGAACGGCATCGCGTGGATGGTCAGCTGCGGCTGAAGACACCGCGGCGAGCCTTCGTGGATGAGTCTGGCCAGCCGCTTCGGCTGACGGCTGGCGTGGCGGGAAAGAGTGGCAGAAGAAAACTGTGCGTGACCGACTGGGATGGCGATGGCAAGTTCGACTTCCTGCTGAATTCGGCCAACGCGGATCTATTGCAACAGGTTGAGGCCAGGGTCGGAGTCTGGGTCATGAAGCCCGCTGGATCACTGGCCAAACGCAACATCGAAGGCCATGACGTTAGTCCAACCACCGTTGATTTTGATGGCAACGGTGTTCCCGATTTTCTGGGAGGAGCCGAAGACGGGCGAATGTACTATCTGCGAAACCCGCGAAGCTCCAGGTAGCAGCGTTTGCCTCTGAGCTCTCGACGCCGAAGGATTGAGTGGGCCATGCAAACGCCACTGCCCCGATGAGCAGACATCGGGGCAGTGGTGATGATTGGTCAGAGTTCTTTTTCTTCTACTGCTGGCAAAAACATTTCATCCTCGGGTCGGGGCGTCGTCGTTTGAGCTGACGGTGGTTCCAGCTCCGGTTGTTGTTCCTTGACGAGTGAGAACAGCTTCAGACGTTCCTCGCCACGAACCAGTCCCTGCTCGATGATTTTTGCGAACGCCTCTGCTCGCTGGAACTCACTGTTAGGGATCAGCCCCTGGCCAAAGGCTTGATGAAGATCGACGAGTTCTTCTTTTGCTCGTTCACGCTGGAGCTTGAGTGTCTCGAGCTCGCTGGCCAGTATGCGCACCTGGGATTGGTACTCTTCCCACAACAGCTGCCAGTCTTTCTGAGCAACCTGCAATTGTTCCTTTGTGGAGGTGAGTGAGTTTTCCGCCTGCCGTCGCTGTTCATCGACAAAGTCTTGCGTATGTTCCGGCGGAACGACTCCCTCTTTCTTCAGGACATCCAGAGGTTGTGAGTATTTAGCGATGAACGTGACAGCTCGATCGCGGTCTGCCGTCAGTTTGTCGACAAGCGTTTTGGCCTGCCGAAGTGCTCTTGCTGATTCTGTTGGGGACGCCGAAACGGTTGATGCTGGCACGGTTGGTGATGTGCTGGCATTGGTGGTGCTGGCGGGATCATTCGCTGGAGTTGGTGGGATGTCTCCGTCTGAAGCAAACGGATCGGAGGAACTCGTCGTTGCTCGTTGCAGCTTTCTCAACTGGTGAAGTTGTCGCTCAATGATGTCCTCGCGAGTCGACTTGCGCTGAGCGATCTCGGACTGTATCTGCTGGAGTCGCATTTCCAGTCGCTTCGCTTCGGCTTCGTACCATTCCTGACGTTTGTCGAATGCCACGGCGGTCGCTTCACGAAGTTCCGTCATCACCTCCGGCTTCGACAAATCTCTGCCACGAGCGAAGCTTTTGAGCATTCCTTCGCGATGGACCGCATCGCGTTTGAGGGAATTGATGCGCATGCCCTGTCGTTGAAGTTCGTCGGGCGAGGGCGAACGATTGAGGATGGAATTGGGGTCTCCATTCGAGGGTGCTGCGTTCGTCGAGCCTCCCGCGAACGGATCTGACGGAGGTGTCGTCCTGGCGGCCTGTTGAGAATCCGCGGTCAGCTTGTTCAGCATGTAAAGTGCTTCGTCAAGATACTCCTTCCGGCTGGCATCGAGTCGCAACCCGCCGACAGCCCGTGTGAGTGAAAACGTCTTATGCCGAGGCTGCGAATCGGACCATGCTTGAAAGGCGGCCAGCGTGTCCGGCGAAAGCTCCATAGAAGGCAGGAGCATTTGCCCAACTGCCAGTCGAGTATCCGTCGGAGACGTCCAGGAACTGGTCTTTGCGGAAAACGTGTAGAAGTGTCCGCCATCTTCGATTGTGGCGATCGGTCCATTGGTCACGCAAACGGCCTTTGAGTCTTTGGAGAGCTTCAGGACATCCCAGTGCCCTGTCTCCGCGCTGAAGGCTGCAAGCGTGTCAGCGGCTCGCACGGTGGCGATGTCGCCCTGCGCAAACCATTCGAAGGAATCCGACTTTGGAAGAGTCAGATTCTCCCACGTGCCTTTGGTCGCGCTGAATCCTCGCACTTCCGTACGATCGTCGGACCGAGTGATGATGAGATTTTCGGCCGTGAGCTTGTCGGCCTCGGGCTCCGCTTTGTCCGCGTCGGCCGAAACGGGGGGCAATTCAGGCGGAACCGTTCCGTCCTGAGCAGAAACGAGCAGGGATGGATTCGTGATCCAAAGCACCGTGGTCAAAAAGATTGGATTGCATTTCATAGTGGTCTCTCTGAAAGGACTGGTCGGATCGTGTGACGATTGAGCACTGGGATATGACGGTCTTCGAATGTCCCGGATGTGGTGGAATCAGGGAGTAGCGAATTCGGAATCGAGGGCTTGTTCCATGGCGTCAAATTCTGCGTTGGTCTGCTGCAGTGAGGCTTCGATGTCGATGTCTGCGGGGATATCGACGGGGACATCGGCCGTCGTCTTCGCAGCCTCAGCATCCTCTTCCGGCTCAGCGGTCGGCGAAGTCTTTGATGTCATGGCGGGAGAAGACTGAGGCTCCTGATCGCCAGAGGCTCGTGGAATTCCAAAGTACTTCGGGCCCACAACAAGCCCGACGCCGAGCGCCATCAGTGAGACCAGAATGCTTCCAGCCAGCAGACGTCGTGAGCGTTGTCGGGTCGCGTCTGCTGGTGTTGCACTCAGGGATCGCGGCAGCGGAGCTGTTGACGGCTGCTGAACGTGCGCAAGGCATTCTTCGAGAATGGCGGCCAGCTGGTCGGCCGATTCGAATCGTTCCTGCACCGGTTTTCGTAGCAGCCTGCCGGTCAGAGTTTCCAGCCATCCGGGTGCGTCGGCCTGGAGTTCACGAAGCGGACGTGGTTCGTCGTCGGTGACACGACGGAGAATTCCGAACGTTGTTTCTGCTCGAAACGGCGGGCGTCCCGTGATCATGCAGTAGAGAACGCTGCCCAGACTGAAGAGGTCGCTGCGAGCATCCACGACGTCGCCTCGCGCCTGTTCGGGCGACATGTAATGCGGAGTACCCGCGATCAGGCCGCTGCGTGTGAGCGTAGCATCGTCGACTGTACGAGCGAGCCCGAAGTCCGTCAGCATGACTCGTTCAACACCGCGTTCCAGAAGAATGTTGGCCGGCTTGACGTCTCGATGTACCAGTCCCTGCGAATGCGCGGCCGCAAGTCCGTGAGCCACCTGGATTGTGATCCGAAGCAGGTCTGCAAGAGGCAGCGGACCTTCGCGATCGAGTCGGTCCTGCAGAGACTCACAGTCCACATACGGCATCACAAGAAACGGCAGAGGACCGCTGGAATCGACCGCCAGAATCGGCATCACACTGGGGTGCACGATGGCTGCCGCGGCTTTAGCTTCACGAGCAAATCGCTTTCGAGCAGCGACGACAGAGGCCAGATGAGGAGCCAGCACTTTCACGGCGACCAGTCGATTCAATTCCGGCTGATAACCCTTGAGCACAATTCCGTGCGCGCCCTGGCCGATGAACTGACGAACCTCAATCGTGCCCAGACGACCGAGTGAATCCGGCTGTTCGGAAGGTTGAAGAAACTCGACGATGAAGTCGCTGGGCTTCAGCAGGCCGGATTCGAGCAGGTCCTGATCGTCGCCTGCGGATGATGGTGCTGGCCGAACCGTGGAGGAGACTCGGGGATGTTCCGAGCTGGATTCCTGAAGCAGAGTTTTTCGGATTGCGGACCAGTGATCGTCATCCGCGGCGAGTAATTCCAGTTGGTTGCGGCACGCGGCGCATTCTTCAAGATGTACGGCCAGAGCTTCTTCTTCCTGGGACGACAGTGGCTTGTCGGTCTTGTTGGTCGCGCCAGTGTTGGTGCTCGTGCGCGAGGCGCCGCAGATGAGTGAACGTCGCAGCAGATCGGGATTGCAGTGTTTGGCTGGCTTCATGTCTGTAGGCTTCATGACTGTTACTCCATCACTTCCCGGATCTTTTTTCGGATGCTGGCCATGATGCGACTGCGAGACATATAGATGCTGCCTGGCGAAACCTGTAACTCCCGAGCGACGTCTTCAACCGAACGATGTTCAACGGTTGTTGCCCAGAAGGCTGCCCAGCTTGTCGCAAGGAACTCATGCCGGACCTGTTCCGCCGCCCAGACGATCAGTTCATGTTCATAGCGCTGCAGGAGATCTTTGTCTGGAGGAGATTCGATGGCGTTCAGAAGTCCAAGCGGATCAGAGCCTCCCGCGGCTGCCGTTTGTTTTCGTTCGCGCGTCATGAAGCGGATGACGACATGGCGAGCAACGGTGTGCATCCAGCGGCGGAAAGAGCCTGGATTGCCATCGTCCTTCCAGGTCTCCAGAGAACGCGAAATGGCCATCAGGATCTGTTGAATGGCATCCGGAACCAGAGCTTCGGGAACACCCTGACGTCGCACGATCTGCTGCAGAAACTTTTCGTACTGCCCGACGAAATCACGCCATGCGAGTTCATCCTGCTCACATTTCAGCCTGACAATCAGGCTCAGGCGTGTTTCGAGTGGTGGCATAACGCGTGGCCTTCGGACGTTCCCATTCGTACGGTGGCTTCTGATTCCGGCCGCCGCAGTGCTCGGCCGACCGGCAACAAGCCGACCAACTCCTCTGGGTCCAGGGCTTATCAGCCCTTGTTAGTGTATTGAGTACCGCGGGGAGGCCGAATCTCACGGGGGCCAGGAAAAAAATGGGCGGATTCAGGCTGATAAGGCGACGAGCGATGTCTGCCGGTGCGTTCGGAAAGGGAAGTCCAAAGAAAAACGACCATGCGGAAACCGCATGGTCGTCGGGAATGTTCTGTAGTTGCAGAGCAAAAATCAGCCTGCGTAGAACGGATGCTTTGCGTCGCGAGAAGCGAGAACGGCGTCAATCTTTGGCTCACCCTTCATGGCGCGCTCGATCGACAGCTTGGTTGCTTCGTAGTTGTACTGGTAAATCTTCTTGTCGTCTGCCGCTTCCCAGTGAATGAAGACACCGCAAACGATGACGAGGCTTTCGGCCTGATCCTTTGGAATCGCGCCGGACTTCACGCAGTCAGCAACAGCGTCAGCAACAGCCTTCTGAGCAGGACCGAACATCTGGACGGCCTGGCGAGCACCCTTGATTGTGACCTTGGTGATCATGACAGTTGCTGGCTTCACAGCAACGTTTGGAGTCAGAACGGCCAGCAGGTTGCTGTGGCCCATCTTCTGATCTGCCAGTGCGTTTGCGAACGCGATACCAACCGGACCGGCCTTGTCGCCGATCAGCAGGTCAATATGTGCTACTTCATTGCCTTCACCGACCAGAGCTTCCCCAACGAACATCGACATCTTCAGATCCTTTGCAAAAACCAGTCGAATCACGATTCAGCGACCGCAGACGGGTTGAGGAGATCGGGACAGATCCGCCTCATCAGCCACACTTTTCAGTTGTCTGCGGAAGCAGCCTGTCGCTGCTTCTGCAATTAGGTGCCTGTGTTGTGGACAAGGTCGCCTGACACAAAGAACAATAGGCAGCGACGCCCTGTCCCGCAGGACAAGGATCACCGACTGTTGCTCAAACTTTGATCAGGATCGCGATTTTTGTCCCCATCTTCAACCGACGAGGCCGACGAGTCCTTAACTTCGCATGAACCCGAACGCGACCACGACGCCTTTTCGTCCGAGTCCGCGTCGCCAAGGGATGTACTGGTCTGTGGAGCGAGTGTGCGGTCGCTGGCGGAGAGTCTTCTGGCGACCGGCCGCCGTCCTCTGTGCGTCGATTTCTTCGGCGACAGCGACCTGCGGCGGCTGCTCGAAACGCACGGGGGTATCTACCTTGGGACAATCTCCGGCTTCCGTGAACTCCCGGAAATGGTGAAGCTCGTCTCGGCCGAAATTCCAATGCTCTGGACCGGGGGCCTCGAAAACGAGCCGGACATTCTGGAATCCATCGCCCGGCAACGTCGCGTTTGTGGTGTATCGGCCGAGTTTGTCCGCGAAGTCCGAATGCCCGAGGTTCTGGATGAACTGGTCCGTGAGACAGCGTTGAAGCGCCCCGCCCGCCTCCCGGTTCGCGAAGCAGTCAGGCAGCCAGAACCAGACAAATGGCTCCTGAAGCCACGGAAAAGTGGCGGTGGGCTGGGCATTCACCGGCTCACTCCGAACGAACCTCTCGACCGATTTGCACATATCTTCGAATGGGCTGAGCAATTTGTTTCCGGGGCGACCGTTTCCGTTTTGGCCAGGGGCGATGGCCGAGGCAAGGCGCAGGTGATAGGCGCCAGCCTGCTTCTGTCTGGCGTCCCGGAACTGGGTGCTGAGGGGTTCCAGTTCTGCGGAAACATCGGCCCAATCCCTCTTCAAGGTGCCAGGCACCTGATAATAGAAAATGCAGTAAAAAAACTGGCTTCTCGCACTTTTTTTGGGGGGATTATCGGGCTTGATCTGGTCCTGAATCCGAGTGGCGTTTTTCTGCTGGAGGTGAATCCGCGGATCACGGCGTCTCACTGGTTGTATGAACTGAATTCGCCCGGGCGATTGGTGGAAATGCAGTTGGTCGGCAAGGAGTCGGGAGGAATGGGGAAATGCGGGGTCGGAACGGGTCGGGGTGATTTGGGGAAGACAGGAGTTCAGCTGGTCGTGTGGAACCGGAAGCTTCGGCCCGCCCCTTCTTTAGTGACGGCCCGGCTTCCGGCCGGCTTTCGGCTCGCTGATTTGCCAGCCCCGGGAACACCCATCGACGCCAGCGTGCCGTTGTGTTCCATTGTTGGGACGGCAGTCACCGTCGCGCAATTGATCGCCAGTGTGGCGGAGATTTCGTCGCGCGTGCCGGAGCTTTGTCTGGATGCGGACGTTTTGCGGAGCGACCTGGAGCAACGTCTGGCAACGGCTCAGGAATTCTGCACTTTCCCAAAGAGCTAACAAAAAAGCCCGCTCATGAGGAGCGGGCTTGGAGAGCAAGATCGAGTGTTTGGAGACTCAGGTGCGCACGACTGGTTCGGCAGGAGCGACGACCGGCGCCTGAACTTGAGGAACCTTGAATTTGCGAATAACGCCAGTGATAACGCCCAGAACCTGGCGAGTCGTTGGAGAATAGGCGCCGGGGATAGCTGGCGACAGCTGGTTAGATCCTTCCTGAACCGTGCAGATGATCACGGCATGGCGATCATCCAGAGCAGCCACATGACATCCCGACTGCAATGGTGCATCGCGGGAGATAATGATGTGGTCGCCGCTCACGATATTCAGGCTGGCAAATGAATTGCCTTCAACCTTCAGGCATCCGATGTCACTGCCTTCGAAGACAGACGCAAAAGACACGGATTCATCAGAAGATACCGACGGCTGAATTGGCCCACCGGACGCGGTGCTGCCAATCAGGGAGACAGACAGTCGATTCTGCGGAGCGTCGGACAGCTGGATCGCGCGAGACATATTCTGTTCGCGGCTGATCAACCCCTTACGCTCGAGGGCCTTCAAGTGGCACATCACACCGTTTGGGGATCGAATATCGAAGTGAAGCCCAATCTCACGAACAGTCGGGCCGTAACCTCGATTAATGATCTTGTCGCGAAGGAACTCGTAGATTTCTCGTTGCCGTTTCGTCAGCGACGTCTTCTTTCCGCCTGGCATTCTTTTCTTTTCCTGATGAGTCGATAAAGCGACTGGCTTGATGTCCGCCATTCGCGATGAGAGCCCATTTTCTGAGGCTACATTGATCACAATGTCTACCTTTCGATCAGATTCCTGGTGCGGCGCCGAATGGGCGGCCACCAGACAACTCGCATGACCAGGCGCCGGATTCCACAAATCCAAGCGTTTTCAAAGCTGGCCAGCAGTGTGTGCAGGCTTGTGAACCTGATTCCTGAGTGTTCCGAATCGACTGCTGCAAACATGGTGCCGCAGACGTAAACGGAATTACAGTCTGTTACACAAAGTCGAATGGTCGTCCACGGTGTCTGTGACTTTGTGGAAAACACATACGATTCCGACAACCCAACACGGGAAACAGTTCTCTGTTGCCGTCTTTCTCCTGGCAACAATTGAAATTCTCCCGGAAACGGGCAATTGCCCGGAATCAGGTGATGGGACCTAATTCCTTTTCGACAAAGCACTTCCGTCATTCTGTCAGGCTGGACGGCGCATCCGTCGGGTTGTTGTAAGGGATGACATCTGTACTGTATCCCGTAATCGGCAGAGGTCACCGTCAGTTTTACCGGATTCTTGCCGGAACATGTTCGGCTGTTGTTTGCGAGAATCAGTTTCGGATCGGGAAATCCAATGCGACGCCGGTCTCTGGAAGCTTTTCCGAGGAGTTAAGGCGGCCGATTTCCTGACATTTCCCATTTGTTCATATTCGGATTCGCTCGCCTTGTAACACTTACAAGACGGAACCGGGCACCGTAGGACTTACCCGCACACTTCGTCCAGGATGGACTCATCGACAAAAATGGGAAGGATCGGGGCGTGGTGCACAGCGATCGCCACCGCGTCACTTGGGCGGCAATCAATGCGGTGGACTGTTTCCCCAACCCGAATTTGCAGAGCCGCGTAGTACGTGTGCTCCTTCATTTCGGTGAGGTGAATTTCCTCAAAGACTCCCCCCAGCTGCCCAACAATGTTGATCAGCAGCTGGTGGGTCATCGGCCGAAACGGAGGTTCTTCCAGCAAGCGCCGGTTGATGGCCTGTGCCTCAAACTGTCCGATCAGAATCGGAAATTTCCGAGCTCCATTGACCTCGCGCAGGAAGATGGCCTGTTGGTCTGGCATCTCGGAAACAACCACTCTCATTAGTTCCATCTGGACAGGCACTCACGGTTCTCCTGTTTTGCGAATCAATCCAAAGCTGGCTACGGAAGTCGTCGGACCTTGAGGTTTTTGAAGTAGACCTTGCTGTCCGGGTCATGAGCCTGAAGCGCAAAGGTTCCTTCGCCAAGGCGTCGCTCAAATTCCTGGGAGAACGCTTCTTTGCCTTCTGGCTCCGTATAGTCGACGGTCGTCTTGTCATTGATCTTGATGATGATATGTCGGCCTTCGACTTTGATGTAGGTCTTGTACCACTCGTTGTCTTTCAGGCCCGGATTGCCGACGTCGACAACACCGTAGAGGCTTCCGGACTTCTTTGGGTCACCCTGAGTGACGTTGACCTGACATTCCAGTCCATACCGAGGCCAGCCTTCTTCCTGGTACTTTGTGTGGAAGTAGATGCCGGCATTGCTGCCTGGCGTTGTCATGACTTCGCATTCGAATTCGAAGTTCCTGAAAGGTTCTTTGCCGGCATCGTAGAAAAGATGACTGCGTTCGCCGTGACAGACGAGTTTACCATCTTCAATCTTCCATGAATCCTTGTGCTCGCTGGCTTTCCAGCCTGTAAATGTTTTTCCATCGAACATTGTTGTCCATTCGCTGTCCTTGTCTGGCAAAGCCGCGACAGCAGTGGCTGTGAACAACAGAAACGCAGCGGTCAGAACCGACGAGTGTTTTTGAAGCATGAGCATCTCCGGCGGGAAATGTACGGGAGAGAAGGCGGGTCAATGCAGGCCCTGGAGTTCAGGCATTCTCTGTGGAACAGCGCTGAACCGGAATCACAGGCTACAGAAAGTCTGAACGATTTTCATCAATTCCCGTCAGATTCCCAACAAGCACGAACGCTTGATCCTCTTCAGGAATAAGTCAAAAACTAGACGCGGCTTCGAGTGCGACTGCGAAATGCGCTGGGCGTCTCTCCCACTTCACGTTTGAACGTGACAGACAGGTACTCCACGTGCCGAAACCCGGCGGCTTCGGCAATCTCCGTCAGGGGCAGGTCCGTTTCCGACAAAAGCTGTCGGCACCGTTCGATCCGCAGCCGAACAATTTCTGCATGAGGTGTGCGGCCCAGAAGTTTGCGAAAGCGACTCTCAAAGGCGCGGCGAGACAGCGGGATCTTCTTCAGGATCTCCTGAACAGTCGCGCCACTGCATGCGAGAGAACGGATCAGCTTGAGAGCAGCCACGATGTCCGGGTCGTTAATCGCAAACACATCCGTGGACTGTCTTGTGCGTACGCCAAGCGGAGTAATCAGGCGAGGCTCATTTCCGACCTGTTCGCCGTTCATCATACGATGAAGCAGCGCTGCGGCTTCGAAGCCTGTCTTCCATGAATTGGGGATGACGCTGGACAACGGCGGGTCGCACAACTCGCAGAGTCGGCGATCATTATCGACGCCGATGACGGCAACTTCATCAGGCACCGCAATGTCTTCATCTCTGCAAATGGCCAGCAGCTGCTGAGCCTTGATGTCATAGCAGGCCAGAATGCCGGCGGGGCGAGGAAGTTTCCGAAGCCAGGTCAGCAGTCCTCTCCGGTCCTTGTTCCAGGAATAACCACGATTGCTTCGAGGCACCGACTGATGGCAGAAGTATCGAGCACCACGTGATTCGACAATGTTTCGAAACTTCTCTTCGCGCCATGTTGACCAGCGAAAACCGGGGTCACCGCAAAAGGCCAGGTTTCGAAATCCTCGCTCCAGAAGATGTTCTGCGGCGAGCGTTGCTATGGCGGCATCGTCGGTCTCAAGCCATGGGACTTCTTCCAGAAACCTCCCGGCACTGACATCGACCACCGGAAGCCTGGTGGCTCGAACCGCATCCGCGATCTGTCGTGTCTCAATTCGCGCGATGATTCCGTCGCCCTTCCACTGACGAAGCCAGTCTGGTGGATCTGCGCCTCGCCCCTGTTCGGGAAGGTAAACGGACCAGCCGCCGTTTTTCTGAACGAATCCAATCACTCCATCCAGCAGGCCACGGGAGTAAGCGTTGGATGTTTCCAGCAGCAATGCGACAGAACGATTTTTCATCGGGAGGTCTGCTTCCGGCCGTTCAGACGCCTAAAACAGAGCGAAACCACTGCGGTTTGCCCGGCGCGAATCAGCCTGTCGAACCCGGTAAAAAAACTCAAGTCTTTTGCGCGATTTCTCATGGAGGTTTGTAGAATCCGTGGGCACGATGTTGCTCACGATTGTGCTCAGGTCCTTCTGATCTTCCATTCTCACCTCGGGAGCCCCTCATGGCGAAGCAGTTCAATGTGGCGATGATTGGTCTTGGTTTTGGAGCGGAGTTCATTCCGATCTACCAGGCTCATCCGAATGCAAACGTGGCGGCCATCTGCCGTCGTGACCCGGCAGAACTGAAGAAGTGCGGCGATCAGTTCGGGATTCCAAAGCGATACACCAGCTACGACGATGTCCTGGCCGACAAGGACATCGACTTCGTTCACATCAACAGCCCGATTCCAGACCATGCCTGGATGTCACTGAAGGCGCTGGATGCCGGCAAGCATGTGATGTGCACCGTTCCGATGGCGACAACCATCGACGAATGCCGGCAGATCGTTGAGAAGGTCAAGAAGACCGGCTTAAAGTACATGATGGCAGAGACTGTGGTTTACAGTCGCGAATATCTGTTCATCAAAGAGCTCTACAAGAAGGGCGAACTCGGCAAGATCCAGCACCTCGCGGCGTCACATCCTCAGGACATGGACGGCTGGCCGAGCTACTGGGAAAAGATGATCCCGATGCACTACGCGACTCACGTGGTCAGCCCGTGTCTGGGTCTGGTCGACGGACTGGCAGAATACGTCAGCTGCTTCGGAAGCGGAACGGTTCGCGACGACATCGCTCAGAAGTCCGGCAACAAGTTCGCCGTCGAAACCTGCCATATCAAGATCAAGGACAGTGATCTGACAGCGCACATCTGGCGATTCCTTTACGACGTGGCTCGCCAGTACCGTGAGAGCTTCGACGTGTACGGAACGAAGAAGAGCTTCGAATGGACACTGGTCGAGCATGAGCCACATGTGATTCACACGGCGAAGAAGCCAGAGCCTGAGATTCCGGAGAAGGTCACGATTCCGGACTATGCCCACCTGCTGCCGGAGCCGATCCGCAAGTTTACTCTGCCATCCGAAATTCATGACGCAGATCATTTGTCGTTCCTTCAGGGCGGCGGCCACGGCGGATCTCATCCTCACCTGGCCCATGAGATGATCAGTTCGCTTGTGGAAGACCGAGATCCTCGTCCGAACGCTGTCACGTCAGCCAACTGGACGTGCGTCGGTATCTGTGCCCATGAGTCGGCTCTCAAGGGCGGAGAAATTGTCCGACTGCCGGAGTTTACTCTGGGATAAGCCCAGCCGGGGAGCTGGCGGGCGGAGGGGCAGAGGGAGCGAATCGCAAAGTGGCGGGCGATTGCGATGGACTCCCAGGCCTTGGTTATGGTCCGTCCAGATATTTTCCCCTCTCTACTCGATGCCCCTCGCTCCTCCACGGAGATTCAGAAATGCTGAGCAAAGAGACTCTTGAACGGTATCGCCGGATGACTCCGGGACAGCGGCTCAAATTGTCTTTGCAGGCAATTGACGAAAACGAAGAAGCCCTGCTTTATGGCAGGAAAGAGGTTGTGGATCGGCGATTTCAGTTGTTGGATCGTGAGAATCGTTTGCGGAACGAAAACCTGCTTCGTGGATTCGCGAGGACCACAACAGAATGACGGCAAAACTTCGACAGGCAGTTCGGGATTTTGTGAGACTGTTTGAGTCAAATCAGATTCCGTACGCGCTTCTCGGAGGTCTCGCCGCTCGTGCTCATGGAATTCCGCGACCCACGTGGGATGTGGACTTTACTGTCGCGGTGAAACGGTCCCGTCTTGCGAGGTTGTTCGAAGAAGCCGAGCAGCTGGGCTACACAGTCCCGGCTGCATATCGAGCCGGCTGGGTCGATCAGGTGGGTGGGATGCCATTCATCAAGTTTGGCGTGGCAATCGATGATCGGAGTGTTGACATTGATGTGTTCCTCGCCGAGTCCAGCTATCTGGAAACGGTGATCCAACGTCGTATCCATGCGGCATTAGACGACCTGATCACAGTGAGTGTTGTGACACCTGAAGACCTCATTGTTCTGAAGTGCCTGTCAAATCGGCCACGTGACCTGATAGACATTCAGGACGTCCTCTTCATGCAGGGCGAGCTGGACCGCAAGTACATGCGTCACTGGGCGGAGAGACTGGGAGCGTCTCAGACGCTGGAGGAGTCACTGAAGAAGTTTGATGAATCGGCGGGAGTTTGACCGTGGTGTTAAAGCCAGGGGTGACGTATTTGGCCGCGATTTTCAGGATGCACTTCACAAGTATTGAAATTCTCCTGTTCAACAAAGACATCGAGATTAAATGCAACGTGCGAACCTGCGGTTGGCCGTTGAAAACAAATCGACTGACCACGGAAACACAAAGAGTTTTTTTGATCCCCACAGTTCACGGTGCCCTATGAAAATTCCTTGCTGTCATGCGTCTCCTCTGGCCCTTCGTTCTCTGATGCTGATGTTGCTGCTGTTTGTCAGCGGCACGGCATCCGCGGCCGACCTGAAGCTGCTCTTCATGGGCGACAACGGTCATCATCGGCCGTCGGAGCGATTTCACGAGCTAGCTCCATTGCTGGAGGCACGTGGAATTGAAATGAAATACACGGACAACATGGAAGACCTGACGCCGGACGTGCTGAAGGACTTCGATGGTCTGGTACTGTATGCGAACATTGACCGCATAGAGGATGCTCAGGCGAAGGCCGTTCTGGATTACGTCGCTTCTGGCAAGGGCTTCATACCTCTGCACTGTGCCACCTTCTGCTGGCGCAACAACCGGGATATCGTGGCGCTGATGGGCGGACAGTTTCAGCGACACGGTGGCCAGGTCTTTGGTGTTGTGAATGCCGAGCCATCTCATCCGATCATGCAGGGATTTGGCGGCTTCACAAGCTGGGACGAAACCTACATCCATACTCTGCATAACGAAGAGAATCGCACGGTTCTTGAGTATCGCGTGGAAGGTGAGCAGGCTGAAGGAAAAGATAAGGAGCCATGGACCTGGATCCGAACTCACGGCAAAGGCCGAGTCTTCTACACGGCATGGGGACACGATCAGCGGACGTGGACGAATAAAGGTTTCGTAAACCTCGTGGAACGAGGAATTCGCTGGGCCTGTGGCAAAGACGTGAGTGTTGTTCCTGCATTTCAGGATACAGAATCATTCACCGCTCCAAAGATGACGGAACTGACGAAGGATGTGAATCCGTTTGAATACGTCGACGTCGGTCCGAAGATTCCGAACTACACCCCCGGTCGTCAGTGGGGTGTTCAGGGAGCACCCAAGACCACGATGCAACTTCCGCTCAGCGTCGAAGAATCCATGAAGCACTATGTGATGCCGGAAGGAATGGTTCTGCGTCGTTATGCTGATGAGCGAGACTTTGAATCCAAGCCGATCGCGATGAACTGGGACGAACGTGGTCGTCTCTGGATCTGCGAAACGCTCGACTATCCGAACGAGCTTGGAAAGAACCGCGACCGCATTCGAATCTGTGAAGATACCGATGGCGACGCCGTTGCTGACAAGTTCACGATCTTTGCGGAAGGCCTTTCGATTCCGACAGCCATCATGATCTATCGCGGCGGTGCGATTATTCACAACGCCACGGAGACCATCTACCTGAAGGATACGAACGGCGATGACAAAGTCGATCAGAAGACCGTGCTGATGACAGGGTTCGGAGCCGGGGATACTCATGGCGGAATCAGCAACTTCCGCTACGGCCTGGACAATTGGATCTGGGCGATGCAGGGTTACAACGACAGTACTCCGGAGTTTGACGGCCAGAAGGCAGATTCCTTCCGCCAGGGCTTCTGGCGATTCAAACTGTCAAATTCCGATCCGCCAAAGGTGACGGCCGTTGAGTTCATCCGTTCGACCAACAACAACACGTGGGGACTTGGTCTGAGCGAAGAAGGACTCGTGTTCGGCTCCACGGCGAATCACAATCCAAGCACCTTTGTTCCGATCCCAAATCGTTACTATGAAAAAGTGCGAGGCTGGGCGGGACCGGACATCGGTACGATTGCGGACACCTGGAAGTTCAGCCCGATTACCGAAAAGATCCGACAGGTTGACCAGTTCGGAGGTTACACGGCCGGAGCAGGTCACGCCTTGTATACGGCACGCACGTTTCCTCAGCAGTGGTGGAACAAGACTGCGTTCGTGTGTGAACCAACGGGCCACCTTGTCGGAACCTTTCTGCTGCGTCGTGATGGAGCGACCTACAAGTCCACGAGCCCGACGAACCTGATTGCCAGTGACGACGAATGGGCGTCGCCGATTATGGCCGAAGTGGGTCCGGACGGAGCTGTCTGGGTCATCGACTGGTACAACTTCATCATTCAGCACAACCCGACCCCTCAGGGCTTTACGACGGGTAAGGGCAACGCTTACGAAAGTGACCTGCGTGACAAGAAGCATGGTCGAATCTATCGAGTTCTTCCGTCAGCCGACGGCAAGGATGTGGCTCACAAGTGGCAGAGCCTTGCTGGTGCATCAACCGCCGAGCTGGTTCAGACTCTAAAGCATCCTTCCATGCTCTGGCGTTTGCAGGCTCAGCGGCTGCTGGTGGAAAAGCAGGCGAAGGACGCCGTGCCCGCATTGCTGGAACTGGTCGCTGATCCGGCGGTGGACGAAATCGGACTCAACGTCGGTGCCATCCACGCGCTGCAGACTCTGGCTGGGCTCGGTGCTGTTGATGACAAGGTGGCGAGTGCCCTTGGACATGCTTCCGCTGGAGTTCGCAGGAATGCGATTGCCGTACTTCCAAACGACGCATCAGGGCTGAAGATTCTGCTGAGTCATCCCGCGGTCTTTTCAGACAGCGATGCTCAGGTTCGTCTCCAGGCGTTCCTGACTCTGTCTGACATGCCAGTGTCAAAGGATGCCGCAGAGGTTGTTTATCAGGCTGCTGCAGCTGCACCGACGGATCCAGTGATCGTGGATTCACTGACCGTAGCTGCGGTCGTTCACTGTTCAACAGGGCTGAGCCGCTTCACCGTTGCAGATGGCAAGACGCCAGCAACATCGCTGCAGATTGTCAGCCGCGTGGCAGAACACGTCGGGCGTACTCGCCCTGACGCAGCAACACTCGAAGCCGTTCTTGCAGATCTTGGCAACGCTGACGGGCAGGTCATTGACGCGGCTCTGCAGGGACTGATTGAAGGGCTGCCGGCCAAGTACGAAGTGAAGGTCACAGAAGCGCTCGACCAGGCCTTTCTGAAGCTGATGCACTTGACCGAAGGGGTTACCTCCGGAAAAGTTGTGCGAATCGCCGGACTTTGTGGCTCACGATCGCTGGAGTCCTTCTCCAAAGAGATCGTCGACTCGCTGCTGAAGGTTGTCACGAACGACGATGCGAAACTGGAAGAACGAGTCGCAGCGGCTCGGGAAGCCGTTGGCTTCCAGTCCGGCAACACCGAACTTCTGGCTTCGGTTCTGGATGTCATTACACTCCAGACGGTTCCTGAACTGGCGAGTGGTTTGATTGAAGCCGCCGGACTTTCGACTGCGGAAACGGCGGGCGACGTGATTGTCGAACGAGCTGGGCAGATGACGCCGAAGACGAAGGCCGTTGCTGTGCGAGTTCTTCTGGCTCGACCTTCCTCAACTGCGTCACTGCTGAAGGCGATTGAAGCTGGCAGCCTGGATATGGGCGACCTGTCGCTCGATCAGAAGCAGGCACTTCGTGTTCATCCCGACAAGGACATCCGTGCGGCTGCTGAAAAGCTGATGGCCGCGGGTGGCGGACTTCCGGACGCTGACCGTGACAAGGTCTTAAAGTCACTGCTTCCACTGTGTGAAGAAGAAGGAGATGTCAAAGCCGGCAAGGCGATGTTCGTGAAACACTGCTCCAAGTGTCACATGCATGGCACGGAAGGCAAGGCGATAGGTCCAAACCTGACGGGGATGGCCGTTCATCCGAAGCACGAACTGCTGACTCACATCATCGATCCGAGCCGCAGCGTGGAAGGCAACTTCCGAGTTTACACTGTGGCAAAGACAGATGGCGTTGTTCTGAACGGAATGATGTCTGGCGAATCTCGCACATCCATCACTCTGATCGATACCGAAGGCAAAGAGAATCAGATTGCACGTGAAGACATCGATGAGCTCGTGCGATCCCGCAAGTCACTGATGCCCGAAGGTTTTGAAAAGCAGATGTCGAATGACGAGCTGAAGAACCTGCTGGAGTTCCTGACGGACAAGGGCAAGTATCTGCCAGTCTCACTGGATCGTTACGCAACGGCGATCAGCACAAAGGGTCTCTTCAGTGACGGCGATGACGGTCCGGACCGCATGGTCTTTGGGGACTGGAATCCAAAGATTTTCAAAGATACACCGTTCATTCTGACGGATCCTCGAGGCAAGTCGGTTCCGAACATCATTCTGCTGTATGGGCCGAACGGAAGTCTTCCGCCGACCATGCCAAAGGCTGTGACTCTGCCTTGCAACAGTGAAGCGAAAGCCATTCATCTGCTGAGCGGTGTTGGTGGCTGGAGCTTCCCATACGAACAGCGCAAGAGTGTTTCGATGATCGTTCGCCTTCACTACAAGGGTGGCGAGACGGAAGACATTCCGCTGCAGAATGGTGTGCACTTCGCGGACTACATTCGTCGAGTCGATGTGCCGGGCTCTGAGTTTGCCTTTATGCTGGGCGGACAGCAGATTCGCCGCATTACGGTCAATCCAAAGAAGACGGATCTGATCGAAACGATTGAACTGGTGAAGGGCGAAGATCAGACGTCACCGATCGTCATGGCCGTGACCATCGAACGGCCTTAGTGCCACAAACGCGAACGACAGCGACCGCAGAACCCCCGGGGAGAGCCTGTATTTCCCCGGGGGTTTTTGTATGCTTGCGAAAGATGGTGAAAGGAAGCCTGAACTGTGGCGAATCACCTGCTGCTGTTCCTGATGCCATCTGAACGAGAGACGACGCATGAGACCATTTTCGCTGTTCGGGATTCCAGAGCTTCCGCTGCTCCAGCGTGAACTGATACAGACAGCTCAAAAGAAGCGAACTTACGCACTCCGTGTCGCCATCGCAGCGATCCTTGCCGGAATCATGTTGCTGTTCTACAGCGAAAGCATGCAATGGGCAGGTGGCAACATCCTGGCGATCATGGGCCGGGGAAGAGAACTTGCGGGCATTCTTCTGTCGTGCTGCCTCACCGCCATCTACATCCTGATGCCGGCTCTCGCCTGTTCCGCCATTTCAACGGAGCGAGAAAAGCAGACGTTGTCACTGCTGCTGATTTCTCGTATCACACCGACCGGACTTGTGATCGAGAAGTCCATCTCAAGGCTGTTGCCTCTGGCTGTGATCGTCCTGATCGTCTCGCCGATGATGGCAATCTCGTATGTGCTGGGCGGACTTTCGGGCGAAGGCATTCTCGCTGGCCTGCTGGCGATGCTGCTGGCGGCGCTTCAGGTGAACACGGTGGCAATTTTTTGTTCCGCCATCTATCGGAACTCCCTGGAAGCCTTCTTTTCGTCCTACCTGATTCTTGGCGCTTTGGCTCTGGGACCGGCCTTCCTGCAGGTTCTGGATATCTTTCCGGCGGTGAAGCTGGTGCCGACAGGTCCGGCCAATCAACTGGGCTTTGTGTTCGACGTGTTCATGATTGCGGCCTACGAGGTGATGACGGGCTCGTATGGAATCAGCGTTTTTCTCTGGGTGTGTATTCCCCCGGCGGCCGTGGCCCTGGCCTTCTTTATCGCAAGCTGCTTCGTCGTGTCCCATTGGCGTCAGGAGGCACCGATGGATGTACGACGCATCAATCAGCAGTTTCAGGCCGTCATGAAATGGCTCTACCGAAGCACTGCAGGGCGTTTGAGCGGGAATGGTGCTCCTTCCTCATCCGAACCGGAAGATCGGCCACCAAGAGAAATAGGTTATGCCAACCCCGCAGCATGGCGCGAAGTGCAAAGTACTGCACTGGCTGGATGGAAGCTGCATTCGTTCATGATCATCGGATTCCTGCTGCTGGAGTTGTGGCTTCTGGTGTTCGTTACACAGCACAGATACGAACGCGAAGCCTTTACTGTGCTCTTTCGCAGTGGGTCCATGATCCTGTCGCTGTTGATGATGCTTGGCATCGCCAGCCGATCGTTCGCGTCCGAACGAGAACGTCAAACTCTCGATTTGCTTCTGATCACGCCTCTGACCAATCAGGAGCTGCTGAGCGGCAAACTCGCGGCCTCCAGCCATGCCTTGATCTATCTGATGCTGTTCGCTGGCTCCACGTTGATCATGCGCTGTCTCTTCGACGATTTCATCTACGACCCAGGCTTTAGCGATCGTCGGCAGGGGCCATGGTCTTATGCGTTTGGTGTCGTGACTCACACCTGGCTGTACCTGACGATGGCCAAGTGGATCGGTGCCTACTTCAGCATCACCACAAATTCACTGATGAAGGCGATGCTCGCCAGCCTGCTGACTCTTCTGGGGATCTGCATCATCCCGGTTCTTGCGCTGTCGATCGTGCTTGTGCTCGGAAGGTCCGATCCGGAGGACTTCCCGTTGTGGTTCTTCTCGTCGCCCGCGATCTTCTTCATCCTGAACGAAGCACTTGAGACGGGACATACCATCAGCCGATCTGCGAGCATGTCCGTGTTCTGGATGTGCATCAATCTCGGGATCTATTCGCTGCTCACGTTTGTGATTCGCAGAGCAACGATCAATCAGATGGCGGCGAGGCTGGGACGCGTCGACCGAGAAACCGAGCTTGAAGGCTATCGAGCTGCGTAGTCGAGTCATTCCATGACTCGAGCCTCATTTCCCTGCACGTGGTCATGACAAGTTCGCGACGTTTGCTGGATCGACTCGGGACAGCCAAGCGGCCTGCTGAATTCCTCCCAACGTGCTGCGTCAACTAGGGATCATGCTGCGCCGGCGGCTGATGCCGCAATGAACAGTCCTCGCCGCAGGCGGCTTGATGAGCATTCAGTCATGGAATGACCGAGCGACGCGGGAGAACCCGGCATCAGGTGCCGAGTCGCTCCAGGACGTTGTCGATCAGGTTGTAGTGCTTTGCTTCTTCTGCGGACATGAAGTTGTCGCGGTCAGTGTCTTCTTCGATTTTAGTCAGAGACTGGCCGGTGTGCTTCAGAAGAATTTCGTTCATGCGACGCTTGATTCGCAGAACTTCCTTGGCGTGAATCTCCAGTTCAGTGGCTGTGCCTTCCATTCCGGCCAGCGGCTGATGGATCATGATGCGGGCGTTGGGCAGAGCATTTCTCTTGCCGGCGGCACCTGCCGTCAGAAGCAGAGCACCCATGCTGGCGGCCTGGCCAATGCAGTAGGTTGCCACGTCACAGCTGATGTACTGCATCGTGTCGTAGATGGCCATGCCTGCGGTGATCGAGCCGCCTGGGCTGTTAATGTAGAAGTGGATGTCCGCTTTGGGATCATCGAACTGCAGGAACAGCAGCTGGGCCACAATGCTGTTGGCCACATCGTCATTGACCTGGCTGCCGAGAATCACAATACGATCCTTCAGCAGGCGGCTGTAGATGTCCATGGCTCGCTCGTCGCGGCCGTTCTTTTCAATCACGTAGGGAACAAGTACGGTCATGATCAGCATCCCGCAGAGAATTTTCGGAGGCCACTCAATCCAGATCGAGGCCACTCAGTGGACGTCAGCAAATGCTTCAGACGACAGGAGCCCTGAAGCCCGGGACATTACTTCTTCTTGTCTTTTGCCGGTCGCTCGAGAATCTCGTCAACCAGACCGTAGGCCTTCGCTTCTTCCGAAGTGAGGTAGTGGTCTCGCTGAGTATCCTTGGCGATTCGTTCGATTGGCTGTTTTGTATGCTGAGCCAGAATCTCATTCAGCAACTGGCGAGCCGCCAGGATGTCCTTGGCCTGAATTTCGATGTCGGACACTTGTCCGCCCACCTGACCATAGGGCTGATGAATCATCATCTTGGAGTGTTTCAGGGCGAACCGCTTACCAGCAGCTCCGCCAGCGACCAGAATCGCACCACCGCTGGCTGAAAGACCGACGCAGTATGTCGCAACATCACACTCAATGAACTGCATGATGTCATAAATGGCGAGTGTTGCTGTGACGGATCCACCAGGACTGTTGATGTAGAAGTGGATGTCCTGATGTCGGTTCTCAGACTGCAGGAACAACATCTTCATGATGATCAGGTTGGCACTGCCGTCGTGAATCGGACCATCCAGGAAGATGATTCGATTGTCGAGCAGCAGGTCTCCCACGGTCATCTGGCGCTGGGCCGAATACTCGCGGGCAGCCATGGGCATGTAGTCCAGTCGCGGATCCTTCATTCGCTCATTCCTGCAAAAACGGACAGGTCCCCATCAACAAAAAAACAGGCGTCGCGTCATCCTACGCGCGCCTGTTGAATTCGGACAGAGCGGATTACTCTGAATCTGCTTCATCCGCTGTGTCATCGATCAGACTGCTGGTCATGTTGCCGCAGATGGCCAGTCGCAGTGACGATTCGTCATTCTTTGCGATTGGCGTATGAGGCACATCTTCGAACGTTGCTTTGGACAACAGGAAGTCGACAGCCTTGCGTTCACGCAGCTGTGCTTCCAGGTTCTCGATCATTCCGGACTTTGCCATGCGAGCACGAATGCGTCGCACAGGCTCACCGCTCTGGAAGGACATCATCAGCAGTTCACGATCGATATCGGACTGCTCACATTCGATGTTTTCCTTCGTGGCGATCTTGTCGAGCACGAAGTGTTCCTTCAGAGCCTGACGAGTATTCTCGAGAGCGTTCTGGCGGATCTGACTTTCACGTGCACCGATCTGCTCGCGAGTGAATCCGGCCTGTGACATCTCCAGGATTTCGCGACGCAGAGCATTTTCGGTCTGCTGACGAACCAGGCTCTCTGGCAGTTCCCAATTCGCCGATTCGGTGATCTTCTCCAGAATCTGACGGCGAGTTTCCTGACGCTGCTGATACTCCAGCTGGCGAACCACAGATTCACGCAGCATGGAATCCAGTTCTGCTTCATCAGCCGCACCCAGCCGCTCGCAGAAATCTTTGTCGATGACTGGCGGCTGAATCGACTGAACTTCGCCAATCTCGAACTTCACGTTCACTGTTTCGCCACGCATCTCAACAACAGGCGACTGCAGAGAAATCGTGACGGTGCCTTCGCGAACATCGCCAGACACTGCACCGGCGAGCAAACCGGAGAAGTTCTCCAGCACGGCATCCTGGAAATTCAGGCGAGGCATCACGCGAACAGAAACCGCTTCGAGTTCACGAAGAGCATTGCCGTTGTGGCTGCAGGTCAGATTGCAGACAACAAAATCACCTTCAGCAACAGGCGCCGCGGAGGGTTTTCGATCGCCGTAAGATTCAAGGAACTGAGCCTTGTAGACAGCAAATTCTTCGTCGGTCGGCGTTCCCGTCGGACGACGAATGCTAAAACCGGAATAGTCCGGCAGCTCAAACTCCGGTCGGACTTCCACTTCGAATTCGTAAGTGAAGTCGCCAGCGTCCGGAATTTCCAGGCTGTCGACATCAATTCGAGGCTCGCTGATCGGCTCGATCTTGTATTCGTCAGACAGTTGTTCCAGGCTGGCCAGCAGAACCTTCTGCTTGATGTCCGCGCTGATCTCTGACTTGAATCGTTTTTCCAGCAGGCCGCGAGGAACCTTGCCGGGACGGAAGCCGGGGACCTGAGCCTTTGAGCCCAGTTCGTCCAGCGCGTCGTCGCGAATGGTGGCGATGTCGGTTTCCGAAACCGTGACCTTCACGTGCTTGCGACAGGCACCAACGTCACGAATTTCGACATTCAATGACATCCGTGCGTCAGTTTCGGCTTCAGCGACTGCCTGTCCTTCTTCTGAACTCATTCTGAACCTCTTACCAATTCACACAAGGGCTTTGCCTCAACCGGGCGGGCCCTACCGCGCCAGAAGGCAATAAAAAAGAGCGGGTGAAGGGACTCGAACCCTCGACAACCACGTTGGCAACGTGGTGCTCTACCAACTGAGCTACACCCGCATGCGGTGCTTCCAGACGGAAACACGATCAAATTGTAGCGAAACCTGCGTTTTCCACAGCCTTTAGGAAAGGATTCCTGCGAAATAGCACGTTTCGAGAACGCTCGAACGTGACACTGACCCAAAATCACCTGGCCCGGTTCACGAAAAAACGTTCGGGCCGGGATTATGCGGCTTTCCAAACGCTCGTCAACACTTTCGGCGTTTTTTTGCCCTCACTTTCCTCCTGTGTCTCCCCTTTTCTCCTTTCTGTCCGGCGGTTTTCGCCCCAATCTGCCATTTCTGCGACTATGTTTCTGGTTTGTCACGCCACAGGCCTGAGTGCTCTTCCGGAGAATTCGTCTGGCCAAGCTTCACAAACTCTCCGGTGGGTCGGATTTTTCCCCGAATCACAGTAGCCAGATCACGAAAGCCACAAGCCCAAACCAGAAAACTGCGCTGAGAGCAATAATCAGCCACCCCTGACGCAGGCCCTCGCGAGTTGCCTGATCCCGTGACGACTCAGGTGTCCAGAAGACCGAAAGAACCAGAAGCACCAGGTCCAAAAGAAATGAGCCCACTTGCCTGACCTATATGTTCAGGCGGGACGCATCACAATACGAGTCGTTCCGTCGGGAACAACGGGGCTGTCTTCTCCCGAACTCCGGCTGATGTTCGATTCCAGTTCCGCAATCCAGCGACGCAGTTCCAGGCCATACTCGTCGGCCATGTCGCTCTTCACCAGATCTCGCAGGAATCCGGCCGCTCCCTCATCCGAAAGCTCCGCGTCTTCCGCCGTACTAAATCGTTTACGTGGATCCGGATGAACGAGCCCGCGAAGAAGCCGGATCAATGATTCGCTGAATTGGAACTCTTCCATCGGCAATAATCCGGGAAGCCGTTCCAGAATGCTCATCTTGGCCTGCACCAGCTGGTCAAAGTTCATGCCGGCAAACGGTCGGGATCCGGACAGCATTTCAATCAGCATGTAGCCCAGACTCGCGAGGTCCGACTGCGCGGTGGCTCGCTGGCCCGTCAGGATCTCCGGGGCAGCGTATTCCAGAGTACACGGCTGACCTTCCGGCGGTCGCCCGATCCAGTAAGCGGACCCGATATCAATGATCTTCACCTGCCCGGTTCGCTTCACCATCACGTTCGATGGCTTCAAATCGCAGTGAATCACTCCTCCTCGATGCAGCGCCGCAATTCCCTCAAGACATTCGCGAAGAATGGCGACGGCCATCCCAGGCTTCAAACGGCAGTCGACTTCGCCCGTGGTAATGACTCGCTCATTAATGCTGGCCCACCGACGCTCCGTCACAGCATCCTGAACGATCGCCAGAACATCTCGACGAAGAATGTGAAGAAGGTCGAACCCGTCAATCCATTCCATCTCCAGCACGTAAATGCCATTGTCGAGCTGAAACGAATGGACGGACACCAGGTGGTCGACCTGAATGCGCGCCACCACCGCAGAGACTTCAGCAACGCGATGCATCTCGCGGTCGTAGCGCGCACGCGAATCAAACGACCCCGGCGAAAAGAACTTCAGCGCGACCGGAATGCTGAAAGCCGCTGCGCCTCGCCGCTCGGCCAGCATCACACTGCCCTGCCCACCAGTTCCCAGACGCTTCAGAAAGGATCGCTCCGAAGTCCATTTGATTCCTGGACGCTGCAACAGCGCGGCATAGGTGATCTGTAGTTCCGCAACGTCCGAGTTCGGCGCTGTCGAGGAAAAGGCACCTTCTGTCACGTCGAGTCTCTGTAAACAAATGTTTATATGGCTTGGCAGCGGTAGGGGTCCGCAGTCTACGGCTTTCCACCGATCTTGGCGCGGTTGTTTTTTACGGAAAAACAGATTCTATTCGGATCTGAACGTCCAGAATGGCGATTGTCACGCTCTAAAGTTGTGTCTCGGATTTGCTCAGTCGCACGCTCAAATTGCCTATCTTGCCAGTTTGGCTGACCGAAATCGACGGTTTGCCGCATTCGGGAGATTGAGAACCGCTTTACTCAGACTCACTAATTCCACAGTTCCGTTTGGAAAAGTCCCTGCAGACCGTGCAGAATCCCTGTATTCGTCACATTTCCTGCCAAGTTCGATCCGGCCACTTGGAAACTTGTTGTCGAATTTCGACACCTGAGCAAACTTTGCGTCAAGCTGCGGCATTGTTCCGCCGAGCGGCACGGATTCCCTCCATCCAGGAAGAGTCTTCCAATGAAAAACCTGCTAATCACGTTGACTGTTGCTTTAGCGCTGGGAGCGGCGGCTGAAGCGGGCGACAAGAAATGCTGTGCTCCACAGCCTGCGAACTGCAACCCTTGTGCATCGGCTCGATGGTACAAGGCGAAGGACGGCACGTATCGAGAGATGATGCCGTACTGGAAGGCTCTCAGCCGCGCTGAAGACGCGGACGATATGGAGCCAGTGCTTAAGAAGACTCAGGAAGAACTGACCGCTGCAAAGGCAGCCACGGACGCTGCAAACGCTGCAACCGCAAATGTTCAGGCGGAGCTGGCGAAGGTGAAAGCCGACATGGAAGCTCAGATCGCAGAACTGCGCAAGCAGCTGGAGGCGGAAAAGCAGGCGGTTGCAAGCCAGAAGGACCGCGCTGACAAGGCTGAAGCCGCACACAAGCTTTGTATCGAACAGGTCGCGACACTTCGCGAAGAGGCCAAGAAGAATGAAGAGACACTGGCCGGTGTTCGCGGTGAACTGAAGAACATGACTTCAGAACGGGATACGCTGAAGGCTGAGAAGGATGAACTCGAAAAGAAGCTGGCTGACGCAAGTTCTGCCCTGAAGAATTCTCAGGACGAAGTCAACAAGCTGAAGCAGGAAGCTGCTGAGTCCAAGAAGGCTCAGGTCGAAGAAGAAAAGAAGGCCGCTGAAGAGCCGAAGCCGGAAGACAAACCGGCTGAAGAGCCAAAGCCAGCTGATGGTGGCGAAGCACCTCCGGCTGAGAACAAGTAGTCACGCTGAAGAACAGTTTCACAACGCAGAAAGCCCGAGCGACATCGCTCGGGCTTTTCTGTTTTCGCTCATCAGCATCCAGGCCGTTCGTCGCGAACCTGCCTGTGCTGATCGTCCAGGCTGGATCAGTAGCTGATGCCCAGGCCCAGCACAAAGCCGGCCAGTGCAAGATCAGACTCCGGGTGTTCGTCAACGGGGTCAATGGCATAGCCGCCCCATCGCTGAAGTTCCGCTCCCACAGAAGGCGTGACCTGGAAGCGTCCGAGCATCACTGGGTGCTCATAGCCAAAGCCGAGTTCCGTCTGATCTCGGCTCGACAAATGAGCATCTCGAAGTGCAAAGGAATTTCCGTCGTGAGACGCATTTCCTGAAAGCAGAGCAACCTTTGCTCGGCCATAAACATTGCCGCCGGTGAAGATCTTTGCGGTGGCTTTGGTTCCCAGCGCGATGCCGATGCCATGGAAGTTGTTGAAGTTGGTCGGACCGTTCAGAAAATAGTCTGCTTCGCTGTATCGCAGACCACCACTGAATTCGAGCCCAGCGGTTTTCGTCAGCTGAATCTGCTTAAACAGTTCGAAGTCGAGATTGTAAGCGCTCAGGCTGGTTCGACCGCTGCCGCCGGCGTCCAGAGCCGTTTCATCGTATTCGAAGTAGATGGTTCGGAATCCGAGCTTCTGTGCGTTCATGTAGCCCAGTGTGTAGCGAGGCGCTGCTTCAAAGTCGAAGACACTTCGGCGGTTACCCACGTTGGAGTTGTAACGCAGCAGAAGAAGCTCTGCTCCGCCGAACACGTGTCCAGTCGTCTCAAGACCAAACAGAGACGAAACACCCACCATGGATGAAGCGAACGATTCCTGCTCTTCCGGAGCTTCAAAGGTTGGAGCGGCTTCAGGTGTCGAGATGGACGAACCCTGCTCCGCGGCGAGGGCTTCTGTCGTTTCCTGAGTCACCGTGAAAAGTGGTGTCTCATCGTTGGAACTGAAGAGGCTGATAGTCTCTTCGGCATTCGTCGGCGCGACGACTGCGGCAGCAAGTGCAAATGCAAAAAGCCGCAATGACAGCTTGACCATGGAGAACTCCTTTCCCGGCGTGGCTTAGACTCAATCCGTGGGAGCCGGAGTCGGAGCGTGCAAGGTCATTTCCATCAGCCGATAAATCTGCCGACACCACATCCCTGCGCGCCGCTTCTCTGGCAGTACGGTTCGGGAATCGGCCTGCTGGTTATGCCCAGGAGAAGAAATCCCCATGGCGACGGTTAACCCGCAATCGCATAAGAGTCGATTCAAGTGGTTCAACCGTGCCATCCCGTAACAGCCACCGGGACTCGGGTCCGAATGGTGCGATTGCGGGTAGCTTGACGACTTCGGCCGAGCCTTCCGGTCACTGGCGACTGCGGAATGGGCAAGGTGTGCGGCCTACCGCGTTGGCTGACTCGGGCCCTTCTTCAGGTTCAGCCGATGAACCTCGGTCCCGATGGCCCAGACAAGGTGCTCTGTTTCTGTTGGCAGGATCCGGATCTTGTTGACCGCATTCCCCATCGACACTTTCTGCCAGGTCTTGCCGCCATCTCCAGTCTCGAAGCCTCCGGGAACGGCTCCAACCCAGCCCGTGTTTTCATCCAGAAACGCGACGCCAAATTCACGCACACGGAAATCCTGGACCAGTGGAAGCTCTGACCATGTCTTTCCTCCGTCCGTCGTCTTTGCCACGAATCGATCGGTGACAGCCATATCCGGGTTGTAGGACTGGATTGTGACATAGCCGGTTTCCCGGGTTGGGAAGTTCATCTTCCATGTCAGCTCAAATGGTCGTGCTGACTGATACACCACAGCCCACGTCTTTCCGCCGTCTTCGGTTCGAAGAATCATGGCGTTGGACTGGGAGACATCCGCATGGCTGGCGGCAGCGACAAATCCTTCACGGCGGTTCCAAAAATGCACATCAAAGGCCATTGCGGCTTCTTTGGGCATGTCGATCGACTGAAACGTCTTTCCGCGATCATCCGAAACAATCATGGCGACTGGTCCGCCAACTCGACCAACACCCACAACGCGAATGTGCTGGTCGAGCTTGCCTGCATTGATGAAGTCCTCTCGCACAACCTGAAGGGCGCACAGGCCAACCACCTGATCGGCGGTGACGGAAGCAACCGGAGTCCACGTGGTGCCACCATCAGTTGTCTGGTACAGAGGATTCGTGTCGGTGACGCCCGGGAAGTAACCAGGCCCGATATTCCCCGCGAACCCAAGGTTCTCATCGACAAACGCAATGCAGCGAAAGTAGGTTCCCGGCTGATGAATCATCTGCGTCCATGATTCGCCTCCATCAGTTGTCTTAAAGATCTTGCCGGCACCATTGACGTACCAGCCCAGCGTCGGATTCAGAAAGAAGATGTCATCCTGCTTGCCTCGATACGCTTCCGTGGGCAGCTTCTTCCACGCGGTCATCGTGGACTCAGTCGCCGGTGCCTCGTCGACGCGCTTCAGGACGGCGGACTGTCGGCTGGTGATCAGCCAGGACTCCACGGCAGGCACATCATTTTGTCCACCGCTTGTACTGGCCACCTTTGAAGGCCCGGCCAGAATCTCAAACTCAATGAATGGGGCTGACGCATCTGGTCCGGTGTTTCGAAGTCGATACCGACTGATAAGGCTCTGACCCTGCACGGAGAACTGGCTCACGATCGTGTTGCCCAGCAGAGTCGTGTCGATCAGGATGCCGTTCTTTTCGTCGACCACAAACTGACCTGGTTTCTCCTGGCTGGCCACAAGCTCATAGGGGCGTTTGCTTTCACCCTGCGGCCCGTTGTAAACGATCTGCCATTGCCAGCGACCAGGTTCGCTCAGCGGTTGTACCGTGAGTTCCATCTGAAATACAGAAGTTTGTCCCTTGAGACTGGTGGCTTCGACTTCACCACGCCATGTTCCAAACCACTCGGCCGTCAGTCGGTTCTCCGATTTCGCGGCCGCGTTGATCGTCGGGGCTTCAGGTTCCTGAGCACACAGTGACGATCCCGAATTCCAGCAAACGCTCAGGCAAACAATCAGACGCATCACGCCGCAAAACATCGACAATCCTCAATCAGGCAATTAAGAGTGCAGACAATATGGGATGCAGCACAGTCAGCCGAACTCACGACCCGCAAGGTTGCCGACGAACGCACGGAGCGTGGAGAGATCTTTGAATCTTAACAAAGAAGGAAAGGCCGGGCGTCAGC
>CAZIGZ010000058.1:0-1270 GCA_964538835.1 uncultured Chitinophaga sp.
CCCCAAAACCCCAAAACCCCTGGATCTAATTGGAGAATTATTCTTTAAAATGGAGGAATAAGATCAGAAGCGAATTTAGGACTAAGAATTTTTGCGGAACTTGTAGTTTTTGTCAGAGTCATTATAAGCCGGAACACAAACGAATAAAACAAAGAGAACAAGACGGCCGGGGGCGGCCATCCTACGGAAAGATATTGCAGAAATGCTCCCGACCCATGCGAAACAATTGGAGGGGCGAGCGAGCGTCAAGCTTTGGGGCGGGCCGCACGTGATGCGAAAAGGGGATTGGCGCGATTGGCTTTGTCGTCTGACAAAAAGGGGTGACGGAAAATAGATGCAGCGGAGTGTCCAGGCTCCCTTTCTTTTCCTCCTTTCGTTCCTTTTGCCCAGCGCAAGCATCCGTACATCTCCGGTCTCCATTGGCTGTTTCGCCTCCAGCCGCTCGCGGAAGTCGTTTCGTTCCGCATACACTCCTGCAACTTCGCCGCTGGTGCGAATCACTTTGAATTAAATGGCGGCCTGGCGTTCGATGACTCCTGCGAATTCGGCAAACTGGAAACCATCCTGCTCCCTTGAGGTTTTGCAGGTCCGCGCTGCCATGTTGCGAGCCGTGCGGACGTACTTCGAACATCAGGGTTATCTTGAAGTCGAAACACCCTGCCTCTCGCGCGACATCGTGATTGATGCGTGGCTGGAGCCGTTTGAACTGTCGATCGGCCGCGAACGATGGTTCCTGCAGACATCGCCTGAAGCGGGAATGAAACGACTGCTGGCAGCTGGCAGCGGTTCGATTTATCAGATCAGCCGAGTGTTTCGCAAAGACGAAAGCGGGCATCGGCACAATCATGAATTCACGATGATCGAATGGTACGGCGTCGGGACAACGTGGACCGATCAGCTGAAGGTCACAGAGGCGCTCGTGCGGATCGCGGTCGAAGCCGGACGATCGGCCATGTCTGTATCTCATGCCATTGAAGGTTCACCGAAGTTCATGCACGCCCAATGGCCCGACCATTCGTTCTGCGTGACAACGTATGCTGAGGCCTTTCGGCGAACACTCGACATCGACGTCCACTCAGTAACAATCGAGATGCTGCAGGACGTGATTAAGGCAAAGGAATTGGCATATCCCGAGAGTGATCAGCCAGTTCGACGTGATGATCTGCTCAATTTCCTGCTGGGTCTGATTGTTGAACCTGAACTGGGTGGCACAACAGGGCGCGAAGTCCCCGAGTTCCTGTGTGACTATCCAGCGACGCAGGCAGCCCTG
>CAZIGZ010000058.1:1280-4470 GCA_964538835.1 uncultured Chitinophaga sp.
TGTGTCGGAGACGGAGCCCAAAGTGGCTCGCCGCTTTGAGCTGTATGTCCGCGGCCTTGAGCTTTGCAACGGCTATCAGGAACTGACAGATGCCGATGAACTTCGACGACGCGATGTAACTCAGAATGCCACGCGACAAGTGGAAGACAAATCTGCACTTCCCGGCGCACCGCGTCTTGAAGCCGCAATGAAACACGGGCTGCCGCAGTGCTCCGGAGTGGCTCTGGGCTTTGATCGCCTGGTGATGCTGGCCACAGGGGCCATCGACATTCGTGATGTCCTCGCGTTTCCGACAGAAATCGCGTGAGTCCAGCGACCGAATGGCCACCCTCGGGCGTTTTCTTTCTATTGCGTTTCTCTTTTGACCTTCCCGCCGCCTAAACGGCCTTTCGCCTGAAGCAGGCGAAATCGAAGAGCATCGCGACGCCCGTCTTTCAAAATCGCAGACGGACGAAGGTGTTAATCTGCGTCCGAAGACTTGTTGCCTGTCTTTATATTAAGTAGAACATTTCATAAATCCCGTACTCCACCACCATGCGTTCGGTGCAGGCAGGGCATTTCAGCGAGATTCAGCATCCGGAGGATTTGGCGCGTGTCGGGGTTCCACGCTTTGCTGGACGAGTTGCGGACTGGTGCGAATGCGACCTTCGCATGGGGCGATGGGACAACTCTGACGTTTGCTCAGCAGTGGCCGTGGCAACCGACATTCCAGATCCCTCGACGGATCCTGTGTCTTCCGGACTTCGTAACCACGCCGTCTGAACTCTGGTGCCGCCGACTCTCGATCGTGTCATCTCGCCTGTCTCGGAGACTGGATCTTGAACAGCGCTGGTTCGACCTGTTCCGCACCAGCATCCTGCATGCCGTGGAAGAAAAGCAAAGTGTTGTCGTGGTGCGAGGTACTGCCGCTTCGGAAGTGACATCCAGAGCTGCTGTACTGTTTGGCCTGCCGATGGTCGACTGCGAAGTCTGGCCAGCGGTGGAATCCGGAAAGGTCGTGTCTCCTGACGAATGGCTGGAAGCCTGTCATGGACGGTTTCTGGAAGCACAGAAGCGGGAACGACCCGGCGTTCCAGTCTTTCGCATCTGGGTCTCCCCGGAGCTTTCATTGTCAGATTCTGCGGGTCGAACAGCCAATCCGGAGTTGTCTCCCGTTGAACCAGATTTCGTTGCCTTTGCACTTGCAACTCGCGTGGTTGTCCTCAGCTGTCGCAGGGGCGGCAACATTCAGACTGCCATACGGTGCCACCTGCAATCGCAGCGCCATCGGATTGTTCCCATCATTGTCGCGGCAGAGGCTTCGAACGCCTTGCTTCCAGAGTTCGGCATCCCGAACGGCTGGGTTCCATGGATCGTGGACCAGAGGATTTTTTCGGGATTCCAAAATCCAGTGGCACTGAAACTGAGGCGTTGGATGCAACAAGAAGAGCGAAGTGAAGAAGGGGCTGAAGGAGCGGAGGAGGATGTGGGACGCACCGCCAACGATCCTCTGTCACATCCTGATGAATGGCTCTGCCACTGGACTCGAGCGGCACAGGGACCCTGGCCGGACGAAACACGAGACGACTTTCTGGACCAGCTCATTCTTGGGTGTGCAACCGCTGATCGTTCCGCACTGGCGGCGGTTCTGAAGATCATCGCGACAAAAAAGCTGCGGGCATCGTCGCTGGGCATTCGAGGCGGATACTGGGTGGTGTCATTCACCGAAGTCCCATTGCAGGAATTTCGGGAACGGCGAGTCTTTCGGAAGCACCGGCACCGATTCGATTTCGAACCGTTTGGGATCGCCATCCGAAAAGCACGCCTTCAGCACCTGGGTGCTCGGCCGGTCGTCTACGGCAACGATGAGGACTGGGCTGCGCTGGATGAAGAAACTCGGCCGTTTTATCAGAAGGCGACCCGGGATTCTTCCACTTCAAATCTCGACGAACAAGAATGGCGCGTCCACGGAGATGTACTCCTCGACTCACTGGCGATTGACGATGTGGTGGTGTTCACGGACTTGCCGGAACAGCAACTGAGGCTCCGTCAATGCACCGCGTGGAAAACCATCGTCGTGCCGACGCGTGAAGTCAGCTCACAGCGGGATCGCAATGAGACACTGCCAACAGACACTGATCCACAATGCATGAAGAATCCGTCGCACGAGCCATCCTGAGTCAGATTCGCGAGAAGATCAGCGACCAGCCGGGGAATTCCGAGCCGGCGTGCAGCAGCATCCGCAGAGTCTCCTCCCTGACAGTCTCGTGCGGCGAACTCAGTGGCGTCGATGCCACACTACTGTCACTCGCACTCAAGAGACTTTGTACTGTCAGCAGCGATTTCGATCATTGCGAATGCCACGTTCGCCGCAAAACACTGACGGCACAATGTCACGACTGTCACCGCGACTTCGATGTGGCAAACTTCCTGTTCCGATGCCCGTGCGGAAGTCAAAATCTCCGTGTGACAGGGGGAGAAAGTCTGATCATAGAGTCATTCGTATTGACCGATCACCCAAACACCACTGCCTCATCATCAGCGATGCCAGAGTTCTGATTCAGTCTCGTCACGCTTCCGGGCGGGCGGCGTCCCTAACTGATGCAATCCCCATGCCAGCAGAACCCACCCCACAATGCGCAGGCCGGACGTCGCAACGTTCAGGAGCAGCATCACATCAGGTACGAACGGCTCAAGCGAGAGGATCGCAAATCTCGCGACAAGACCATAGCCGCCCAACACAGTCTGAATGATCAGGAAGGCAATGATCCCAACCTTGCCCCGTCCTGGAATTCTGGATGCGAGGACCATGCAGGTTCCCAGCAACGGCAGGCTCAGAAGCAATGCTCCCGTAAAGACCAGATTCACCGTATCGAACATACCTCACTCCTGCTGCCTAAACTTGATCGATTCATGCCGATTCCCTGGCATTCCTGAGGTTCATTCTAAACCCTGTAGCTGCCACGACCGTAGTGTGCAAGGCAGACACACACATCCTTTGTGACGAATTCGATTGGAATCGACAGCCGAAGACATGGCTGATCTACGGAGCGAGGCTATTTGACTTGAAGCTGCCGTTCCTGCTGCATCTCGAGTGACGTGCGCAGCTCACGGACTCGTTCTACGTCGACTCCGGCTGGGTGTTCTCGAATAAACCACGACGCATCATCAATCGCCATCTGAAGCCTTCCGGTTCGTGCACGCATTTCCA
>CAZIGZ010000058.1:4480-33374 GCA_964538835.1 uncultured Chitinophaga sp.
GGATCAAGCATCACCAGCGTTTCCAGGTATCTCAGGACACTCGCATCATCGCGACGGCCTTCGGCAAGACTCAGCAGATTCAACTGCATGCGTTCGATGATCTCGCGAGCCGACCTGGCTTCACGAAACTGCGGCTGATCCGGAAAACCGGCCCCGGACAGGAGGTTCCGAATGTCTTCTTCACTCAATCGTTTGCCGCGTTCAAAGACGTCGATAGTCTGAGCCATGCTTTCATCCGCCGGTTCAAACCGTACGACGAAATGTCCTGGCAGGCCGATGCCAACAACGTTCAGGTTAATTCGCTTTGCAAGCTCTATGTAGAGCACCGAAAGCGTAATCGGAATTCCCTCCCGATCGTCGATCACTTCATTCAAATAGCTGTTGGAAGGCGATTCGTATTCATAACGACTGCCGCGAACGCCCAATTCCTCAAAGAGATAGCTGTCCAGAGCAGCAATCCGCAGAGATTCTGCGGATTCGACCGGCACACGCTTTCGCAGTTCTTCCGCCATCTGTTCGACTCGCCGAACGTACAAAGGAACGTCAACGTCCGGGTTGTCCTGGCGAGCGATCAGCAAAGCGGCTGTCAGAAGATTGGGCTCGCTGGACTGTCCGTCATCTTTTGCTTGTGCGGGCTCTTGTTTCTGATCGGACTGCTTCTCTGATGTCGTTGATGGGGTCGGGGCCTCTTCTGTCGGAAGCAGCAGGGCCTTCGCAAGTTCTCTTCGAACAGCGGCTTCGTGAAGGTCTGTCCCCAGTTCCCGCAGGCGACGTGCCTTCAGTTCGAGGCGATCAGCTTCTTCCGCAAGATATGCTGATGCGGTTTCGCCCAGAGGCAACAATTCTTCAACGGTGTTCGACTGAGCTGGTTGGTTCCATGGCAGCTCAGAGGTGACCTGCTTCAGTCTTGCAAAGCTCTCCTCAGCGGCGTTTGCGGGAAGCAGATTCGCTCCTGTTTCGAACCGACGAAACTCCGCCGAGGTTCCTCGAAACGCCGCCAGACCGAACTTACCGGGTGGCAGAACGGAATCGGACGATTGAACGACCAATGTCCCATTCACATAACACTCGAACCGGTCTCTCATGATTCGCACAGTCAGAGTATTCCACTGTTCCATGCGATACGCGGGGTGAGGTTCGTTGTGCAGAATGGTCCATGATCCGACATCAGGTCCATCGAACCGTGTGAGCCGGAGATTTCCGGCACTTGGGTAGAACCCATAATGGCGATCGTTTCCGTCGGAATGAAAGACAAGGCCCGCCGCACCCTCTTCCGACTCCAGCTTCACCTGGACTCTCAAATCAACCGGAAACTCCGGCATCTCAGTCTGTTGAAGGCAAAGCGTGCGCCCGCCAAAGGACTGACCTTCGCCATTCACCAGAATTCGCCCGGCGCGCTGTCGCCAGTTGCCACCGAAGACAGGCGTCCATTGAGTTTCATCCAGGGCACCAATCGTGCTCCATCGCGACATCGGCACCGTATTCGGATCAGTCTGAAGATCACGCAGCAGACGAACGGGCAGCGCGAAACCGAGTTTCTCACGAAGGGCGGATTTGCGAGTCACAATTCCGACAACCTGACCCTGAGCATCCAGCACAGGACCGCCACTGTTGCCTCTCTCAATTGACATCGCCAGCTGCAGCATCTCGACCCCATCGATCTCCTGATGCCCCGACACAACTCCGGAAACGACGGCATTGCGAAATCCCTCCGGATGACCCAGAGCAACAATCTCGCGACCAGCTGGCGTTTTTGAATCCGACGACAGTGCCAGCGGCGGCAGCTCAAGACCGTCCACTCGCACAATCGCGAGATCCAGCTGACTTGAAGACGCGAAAACCTCCGTCACCGGCAGACGGCGACCGTCCTTGAGCTCAATCGAGATACTTCGCCCGTCTCCGATGACATGATAGGCCGTCGCAATCAGCCCCTTGCCTTCGATCGCAAAACCAGTTCCGAGTCCAAGCTCTCCGCCAGTGCGATCGGTGGAACGCACAACCACCAGAGATTTCAGTGCACGCTCGGCCAGCGCTTCGACATTGATCCGATCAGGCTTTTCATCGGGATCAGCAGCAGCAGATGGCACTGCTGCATCGGGCCGAGCATTCGCCGCGGACTTCTCATCCCCAAACGCACACATTGCCGCGGATGCGGACAGAGCACAGCTGAGCAAGAGGACATTGAGTTGCGTGGTCAACTGAAGCCAGCGAGTTCGACCCGCTTCGAACTTCATTTGAGGCCCCCGGATTGCGTCTGCATTGCTCATGGCTGGCCTGCTGTCCTGACATGTTCACGATAGGGTCTTACTGGAATTCACACGCCTGTTGCGAACGTGTTTGAACAGGCAAACACCGCAAGCGACGACCTAGTTCCATTCCGGGTTGCGAACTTCCTGCCGAATGATCCGCATGGTTCGCTGGATGCGACGGATACAGATCTCCCAGATACCGTAGGGATCATCTTCCAGGACCAGAGCCCCGTCAGCGGGAAGCGTATACCAGTCACCTCGCGCCAACTCCGATTCCAGCTGATCAGCTCCCCATCCTGCATAGCCGGACAGCAGGCGGAAGCGAGGCGGTTGCTTGGAGACTTCCGGTGGTGTGCGAACCACCGTGTCAAATGACGTTTCGCTGCCGGAAAGAAAAACGCCGGGAGCCACTTCACGGTCCTGAGCGGCGAGGGTCGTGCAGTTATGAAGAATGAAGAGCGACGTGGTTTCCACAGGCCCCCCGATAAACATCGGAGCGTCCGCGTCATTCACATCGCCGCTCTGAGTCAGGGCCTTGCGGATGGTCATCGCCGAGGGACGATTAATGACCAAACCCATTGCACCGTCGTCGTTGTGTTCCAGCAACAGCACCACCGTCCGAAAGAAATTGGGATCCTTCAGATGGTGGGCTGCAACAAGAAAATGTCCCTGCAAAAACTGACCGGTGTCAGACATCGAGAACTCTCCCTGCGATTGCGACTCTCCCCATGGGAAAAAGGTAGCACATGGAGTTCAGGATTTCAGTCATCCGGACAAACTTCCGCGTGGTCTTTTCAGGACTCAGTGAGCCGGTGGCAGGCTGTTCTGGAACGCTCGATTTCGGAACAGGAAGTCAATGATGTTCCCTTCATGTGGCTGCAGCCAGTTCAGGGCACATGTCGGAATCGCTCCAATGTTGAGTCGGTCGATGTGACGTGCGTCAACCAGTTCGCCAATCCATTTTTCGTTGCTGGTAATCGCGGTACCAACCAGTGTGGATCCGATCTTTCCAAGCATCTTGTCCTGGGGACATTCGACAACCGACACAAAAGGAAACATATATTCTGTGTTGGCCATCGAGTTGTCGCAGTCGGACACGTGCAGGACCGTCGGCCGCAGATAATCACACCGCTCGTGGCGGACCAGACGATCGCCGCCGCGGTACTTCGCGGTCACTTCCGTCACCGGTCCCTTAATACCGTCTTCAATCTGATTGTTCATCGCTTCTGCAACACCGGGCGTCGTGAATGCCGCAATCGCCGCATTGGGATCCGTTGTAGGCAGTGGTGCGATCGGTCCAAGTTTCTTCGCGATCGCATCGGCAATCTCCGCTGTATGTCGAGAGGCCCAGATGCCGGAACAGTTGATGCAGCTGCGTCCGCCGTTCATCAGCACGCTCTTCACCATCACATCAAGGTAGTCTTCCCAGCGATCAACAATATCGTCGCCCAGAAGAATCTTGCTGAATCCTGGACCATGCGCCTGAACGCGAGGATTGCCGTGATACTTGTCGACCGTCGCCTGACCGCCAAAGATCATGGCTCGGTTACAAGTCTCCAGAACTTTGTTGCCGACCTCATGAGGTCCTGGGTACAGACAGAACGCTTCGCGCGGAACACCGGCGGCGGCGAATGCTTCGTACATTCGGTAAGGTGTCCATGGTTCTGATGAGCCTGGTTTCAGCACCAGGCCGATCTGAAGCGGAATCGCAGGCAGCCACAGAGTATGCACCCCCGGAGAATTCGATGGCAGAACCAGGCCGAGCGTCGGAGTTGTCGCCTGGAAACTGACCATGACGTTGCGAGATTCCATTCCGTAGCCGCGACTCAGAATGTCCAGAGGCAGTCCGCGAGTCAGCGCATCCAGCATCGCGCCCATGTTCTTCAGCACGAATGCGTTCTTGCTCATATTCGCCCGACACATGTTGAGCGGCAAACCTGTCGTCGCTGACTGGATCGAACAAAACTGCTCGGGCGTCTGCGTACCGGTTCCCATCGGCAGGTTGGCGGTGAGATAAAGATCGGCCGCCTGTTCGCACTTCTTAATCAGGTCAGAAATGCTGAACTGCTTCAGAATTTCCCGCGCTTTCGCTGACTTGCGTGAGTCCATCTGCACGAGGCCCGCGTTGGCCTGGTGCATTTTCGCCATCACTTCGCCGGTTTCGAAATGAACGACATCAGCCTTCTCGAGAGACTCGTACGGCTTACCCCAACGGACAACTGGAATTTCAAGCATGGCAGGAACAATCAGCGGACAAAACGGGAGAGAGAAGATCCTAAAGAAATCCACACAACCCGAATTGTAGAACCAATTGACTTCCAGTCCAGGCAGCCTACTCGATGATCAATTCGTCGATGCTCAGCTGATCATCAGGTGGGACGTCCGTCACACCCGACTGATGTGATGGGCTATTCTTCGTGGATGGAATCCTGCCCGTCTCTTTCGCCCGATCGAACGAACCAAGCCATTCTTCGCTGGGCCAGGAAAATGGTCGGAACCGATCCGCCGATCCCGTCTGGTCTCGATACAGAATGGCTCGTCCCGGTGACAGTGATGCGGCTGCTGGCGTGTCGATCAGGCTGGCCGAATCGGTCTGGTTCAGCCGAAACGCGATTCGTGTATCAAATTCGCGAAGCAGCGAATTCGAGAGCCATCGGGTCGCGTTGGAAAATGTGTCCGCCCAGATCATCAGGTGAATGCCGACCAGCGGTCCTTTGCGAATCAGTTCACCCAGCATCGAAGCGGCCGTCAGTGCTTTGGGGGTTCCGAATCCCGCCATTCCATAATCATCCTCTTCCCGCCGAAGAGACCGGAACTGCCCCAGATTGCGGATGGCCAGGAGAATCTCCGGGGCATCATGCGGGATCTCACCGGTTTCTCGCGCGGTCATTTCCTGAAACAGCTCGCTGATGACACGATCAGCTTCCGGTGCCTTGCACAGCTGGAAATCGTGAGTGCGGCCCGGCGTAAACGTGGATTCAAATCGCCGCAGCGAATCCGCATCACGGCTGTCATGCAGGAAGATCATCCGGGGGCCATGCTGAATAGCGGATGCACACCAGCTGAGAATTCCGGCGGCGAAGATCGAGTCCGCCATGTCTCCTTCCTGGCCTACCAGCAGCAGATTCTGACCTCCGGACCGACGAAACTCGAGGCATACCGGCGCGGCAATGGCCACAGGCTCGCCAATCCACATCGGGATCGCATCAACAAAGTGTCGAGTCGCATCTGTACTCCCGCCAATCCACGCATTCAATGGAGCGCAGAGTTCCGGCGACGGCGCGACATTTCCTTCAAACACGATCATGCGGGAACGGGAACGATCCTGAGCATTCGTGCGATCTTCCAGTTCATGAATCATGGATTCCCGTTTGTCTTCATCAAGCCATGCGATCTGGAACGGGTGATTGCCTTCAACCATCCCATTCGCGTCATTGTAAATCGCTTCACCTGGGCGAGTCAGCAGTCGCGCCGCCGAGTTCTGCTCGCTCAAGATCAAATGCGCATCATTCTCGCTGCACTGCAGAGCAATTCGGACGGCCACCTGCCCCAGCGTGCTGCGTGCGAGCGAATAGGCGCCACCAAGCGTTTGTGAACCAAGAACAACATGGATCCCGAAGGCTCGGCCCTGACGAATCAGTCGGTCCAGCAGGAGTGACGCTCGTGAGGAGACGCGGTCTTCGGAGGTAAAGAACTCCTGGAATTCGTCAATCAGCAGCAATAGTCGAGGCATTGAATCCTTCGGAAACTGACGCCGAAACGACGGTATGTCCTGAACGCCCCGAATACGAAACAACTCACCGCGTTCCTGCAGAATCTCGTCGAGCCGCTCAAGGACGCTCAGACCGAATTCACGATCTGACTCAATCGCGATCACTCGAGCATGCGGCAGCCTGTTTGCGGCGTAGGTTCGAAACTCCACACCCTTCTTGAAGTCAATCAGGTAGAACTGAATCTCATCGGGGCTGTAATAGAGTGCCAGATTGGTAATCAGAATATGCATCAGCGTCGATTTTCCGGAACCCGTCTTTCCTGCGATCAGCACATGCTGACTGGTCCCGCGTCCAAGTCGCATAAACTGCAGTCGCGCCGCACCAGCACGACCGATCGGAAAATCAATGCCCTCTGCTGTGCTCAGACTCCAGATCGCATCAGGCTTGGGTGCGATTCGGCTGAACGACACTTCGACTCTTCGGGCATCCTTCGACTTCGCCCCGACCATACGGACGAGTGAAACGTAATCGCCCGGCTCCGGAGATGTGATTGCCTCAAACTCAAGCCGCACCGATTCAATCGGCGATTCCGGAATGGCATCCACCGGAACGACATCGTCAGCATCCTCGTCATCTGAGTAGGACGGCTGTGTTCCACCTGCCGGCATGCAGACAGGCACAATCGCCCCGTCGGTGACTCGAAACTGCAATGCGCATGTTTGCAGGTTGGACACATCAAAGGCTCGAGGAACCGGCAGCTCCGGAGACCAGGCCACGATCGCGTGAACTCCGCACCGAGGACCGCTGGTCAGAATGCTGGTGAGATGCCTTGCGGCTTCTTCGGAGAACGCATTCGGGAATCCCGCAACAACGACGAAATGATATGGCTCAGCCACTTCGCCGGCCGCCCGGTTGTAATCTTCAATCGTCTCAAATTCACTGCGAAGATACGTCTGAAACACACTCTCCATGTGTTCCGTCACTTTCTGCAGCCGATCCCGAATCTGAACGGCGTCGGTCCAGATTCGATTGCTGATCAGCAACTCATCGAAGTCTGCGAGGTGCATCATCGCAGAAAAGCTCTGACCCAGACCGACCGGGTCAATCAGCGTGAACTGAACTCGGCCAGGAATGATGCTGGTCAGCAACTGGAGCATAATCGCGCGTATAAAGTCCAGTGCGGTTTCACGTCCGGCGGCATCATGCTGAACAACGATCGATGTGTCGGATGGAAAGCTAAGGACGCCGGGAAACTCCATACAGAGATTGCTCTCAGTCACCGGCTGGTTCGGCTCAGGAAATTCCGGAAAGACAGCCAGCAGCTGTCCGGCCGACAGACTGGTGGGAAGTTCCGCAGGGACGTCCCATCCCGTTGTCTTGAGCTGATTCCAGGTGCGCAGGCGTCCGGTCCTCTGACGGGCATCACTGGAAAGCTGGCGAGCCGCCGCAAGGCAATTCTTCCAGCCAGCAAGCAACGTCGACATTTCCAGCTGAAGGGAACGGCGGCGAGCCGAACTCTTCTCTTCGATCTCAGCGCGACTGGCAGCAAGCTCATCACGATTGTTCTTCTGCAGTCGAGAGGTTTCCTGTGCCTTCCACTGTTCGACCGCTGAAGTCTGCCGCGCCAACTCCGCATTGATCATCCGTGACTGTTCGTCGAACATCTGATGCTGCCTTGCGATCTGTGTCTCATAATCAGCCACAAACTGCCGCAACTGCTCTTCGGCAGCTGTGTTGAGCCGGGCTGCGTGTTGATTGCGTTTCTGAAGAACTTCAACCTTCCATTTTTCACCCGCCGCGATCAGCTTCTTCAGCTCGTTGCGACTCTTGGCCTGCCAGTACTCCGAAGCGGCATTGGCATTGGAAAGGTGCTGAAGGATCTCTGTGAACCCGGATCGAAGTTTTGACTGGACCGTCACAAGCAACACAATGTTGAAGAGAAAGGAAGCCGCTGCCCCGATGAGACAGGACACCCCAAGCCATTCCCAGTCTGGCTTGCCCAAAGATGGGTTCAGATATTTGGTGATGTCGGCCCGTGCGATGGTTGTCGGGATCATCACCAGCAGAAAGATCAGCAGTGCCAGCCCCAGAATGCGCCAGCCGATGATCCACTGGGGAAGAGAACGGCGGTCGATGGCCGTGGCGGCCAGAAGTGCCTGATCCACATTCTCCAGCGCGGTGTTGCGAGCAGTTTCGCGTGACTTGAGTTCAACCTGGGGTACAGGGAGTTCCACCTCCGGGGCTGCATGACATTGACGCAGATACTCAGCCGTCGCGAGCATCGTCTGCTGGGCATCGTTGATGCGCTGAACGAGGTTTGTCTGGTGCGTATGATAGATTTCTTCAGCCCGTTCTGCCTGACGAACCGGCGTGTCTTCATTGTTCTCGTCACAGACGGATTGAAGCACCCATAATTCGTTCTGAAGGCGATTGCGAATCTCAGTCGTGGCCTGCTGGTGCTGTTCTTCAATCTCTTCAAGTCGTCGTTCGCGGACATCACTGGCGGCTTCACGCTGTCCGGAAACATCCACTTCGACCTGCTGAACTCGATCGCGAGCTTCTGCGGCCAGCCGCTCCAGCTGAGCCCGAAGCTGAGTTTCCTGATTCGCTGCCAGGCGCGCAATTGACTCGGTCTCCACTTCATCCAGCGTCTTCAGTTCCCACTGGATCTCCTGGATCCTTTTCCGGGAAGAACCCGATTGTGCCTGAAGCCGGCTGAGTTCGGCGATCTGCTTTTCGATGTAGAACGGACGACTACCCATGGTGTTGGCCCTGACCTCAAACCCTGAAAGGACAGCTCAGGATTTTCTTCAAAAGTCGCAGAACGGTCACGATGAATCATGACGCCCACGTTGGGAAACGCGAATCTCCCGGACGATCCGACGATCGCAGGCACGATTTTCTCGCAATTCTTGACTTTTCAGCCACCTTACCCGGGATCAGGCGAACCATCGTCTTCTTCCCGGAAGTCGATGCGACCGGCGAAAAGTGATGTCACCGCGAATTGGTGTCAATGAGGCAGGGGGAACAGTGAATGGATAGCACGTCCTTTGTGGAACGTCAGGCGTGTTGGTGCGTCACAGGACGAGGCCTCCGATCAACCAGCGTCGCGGTCTCACCAGACGCCCTGCGCTAAGCCACTACGTGCGTGAGCTTCCCTGCTGTTCGCTGCCCTAACTCTCCGGGCAGCGATGCTGGCATCGGCTTAGGAAGGTTTATTCCTGATCAGGCACTGCGGTGAACTCGTTGTAGCTGACTACGTTGCCGTCGGCATGACGAATCAGGTTCCACATTGTGGCCGAGTCGATGTCTCGCTTGAGGCGAAGGGTGAACCCATCGCACATCAGCACCTTGAACGGCTCTTTGCCCTTTCCGAGGACAGACACCGAAGTTTCTTCCGTGACCTTCAGCCCGCCGGGTTTGGTCCAGACATCGGCCGTTTCCGGATCTGCTTCAACGGCGAGAATGGTATTTGATGTTCCATCCGTGATCGTCGCAATCGATCTCGGTTCGTCCGTTCCGAGTGGACATTCTTCACCAAGAAACACGTGCAAAGACGTTCGCCCTTTTTCCGTCACGCCGTCGACCTTGAAGATGTCCGGCATCTCTTCAATCAGTTTCTTGTTGTGTTCGCTGTCCCACGGTTCGTCGAGTTTGAACTTCTGGTAAAGCGCTGCCTCATCGAGATACGGAAGCAAGTGGACTCGCCAGCTCAACCCGTGATTCTCATCCTGGGCAGGAGCTGTCGAATTGGACGGAAAACTATTGTAGACGTCATGAAAATTGTGCATCGCGAGTCCGATCTGCTTTATCGCCCGCAATTCTTCAGCTGCTTTGACACCCTTCATCGACTGACGAAAACCATCCGAGAAGTCCTTCAGCAATGGCTCAAACAGCTTCTTGAATTCGGCTGGATCTTCCGGCCTTGGAATTTCCAGCACCGCTGTTTCTCGCTGGGCTTCAATAGTAGCGGAATCCAGCATGTTCGTAACAAAGGCTTCATGGTCACTGGAAATCCCGGACGTCTCCTCCTGGGCCAGTACGAAAAGCTCTGATCGGACGATGCCCAGACCGCTTTGTGCCAGGCCGACCAGCTGCGCGGCGGTCAGTGCGTTCGTCGTCTTCACATGGAGCGAGAACCAGTTCGGAGATGTGCCGGTGAAGTCCAGCAGGGCTTCGCACCCTTTGAGCGATTCCATCATTTCAATCATTGGAACTCCCTGAAGTTCTTCGGCGAGCAATTCCAACAGAAGCGGTCCGGCATCGATAATCGCTACGCCGTCATTCGCCGGATACAGCTCTTCGAATCGCTTTCGGATCTCTCCGCTTGCCGCTTCTGGCTTCAGCATCTGTTCCACAATCTGACGCTGCCCCCAGACAATCGTCCGGTCGTTTGGAAATGCAAAAATTGCGACATCAACTTCGCGGGCTGGCACGCCGGAGATTTCGATCAGATTGGAAGGCTGACCAGTCAGTTTCTCCACGAATTGCTCGTTGTCGACGGGGGCTGAGAAGACCATGATGAAGCCCGGAGGTTTCGGGCCATAATACCTGTTATTCGATCGGAACTGCTGGTCGATCACTTCTCCGCCAGCATGAGTTGCCAGTTGAGTGATCGTCTCCGAGGCGAGATCCATAGACATCATCAGCGTGGAACCGTCCATCATCAAGATCGGTACGGAAGACCCAACCTTTCCGAATGTGGCTTTCGGGTCATCTTCATTAAACGGCAGCCCGTCCGGCTTCGTCCATTCCACAGCCTTGTCCGCCCCGGCCTGAACGACCAAAACCGTGTTGCTGGTTCCATCGATCACGTTCCGGAAGCTTACAGCCTCGTCCTGCCCGAAAGGCATATTCTCCCCGGTCAGTACGTGCAGGCTCGTCTTTCCGACTTCCGTCACTTCTTCACTCTTGAAGATCTCGGGCATCTTCTCAATCAGAGTCTTGTTGTGCTCACTGTCCCAGGGTTCGTCGAGATGAAACTGCTGGTAGAGTTCGGCCTGCTCGAGGAACGGAAGCAGGTGAACTCGCCAGCTCAGCTTTGACTCGTTTTCATTTTCCGAGTTGGGGCCTGGGAATCGGTTATAGGCATCATGGAAGTTGTGAAAGGCCAGACCGATCTGCCGCAGATTATTTGTGCGGAGTGCTTCGTTGCGTTGGTTCTTGATGTCTGTGGCCTGCTGTTCCAGATAGGCCTTGGTCAAAACGATGCCGAACTCTTCCATCGTGCTGTAATCAATGGCCGTCTCATTCTTGATGTACTCAAACAGCTGTTTTTCAACATCTTCAGAATTGGACTTCTTCAACAGTTCTCGCATGCCCGGAGAATGAAGGATACGCCCAGGCTGACCGGCTGCCAAAATCATGGTGTCGTTGGGAACATATTGAAGCAGTTCGCTCTTCTTCGAAGCCGCCTGCAGCTTGATCGCTCGAATCGCAACCTGCTGCGACATTACTCCGCCCGGCAGGCAAAACAGAATTGCCAAAAAGACGAACACGACTCGAGTATTCATGACGATTGACCCTTGCTTCTCTTTCGTGGTGCTCAAATTGTCCGCCTCGACAGTGCCAATTTCTGAAGGCAGATCAGCCATCGGCGACGCTGACAATCAAAAACTGTAGCAGACTACGGTGACAGCGACCAATCCGCACGGCCAGGGGCAATCTGCCCGCATGCGTTGACATCCGCTTCTACGGTGCCAAACCCGCTGAATGTCTATCCGTCGAGAGTGCAACTACGGCTGTTTCAGGTAGTGCTTCGCATATTCGTGAACGGCTTCTGCCAGCTCCTGTGCGATGCGTTCGCGATTCTGCTTCGAACGATATTCGGAGCCAAGCTCGAGCTGCACGCTGTCAATGCCATCCGCGCGATGACTTCCATAACTGCGGACGATGTACCCGCCGGTATAGCCCTCCTGTTCTTTGCCGTCGAATGGATCAGGGTGCACGTGCCAGCCGTGAGTCTTCAGGATTCCTGTCAGGCTCTTCTCACCATTCAGCGATTCAATCCCCGCACGTTTGGTCAGTCCCTGAACAGTCAGCCCGTTGGCGGTCCCTCGGTACACCGTTTTCGCAGAGGCGCTTTGTCCGTGAATGTCGATCAGCAGCCCATGCGAGAACTTTCCGCGGATGTCACTGACGGCTTCTTTCAGCGTCTGATGATACAAGTCGTGAAGCTTGCGAGCTTCCTGATGCTCGACGCCAATCTCCGGCGGCCGGTTGAAATCCACATACTTACGATGAACGCGAGAGATCACACACCATGGAGTCCCTTCCATACGATCATCGATTGCTTTCACCACCAGCAGCGCCAGTTCTTCCGTTCCCGTGTCGCGAGTCGTGCGGAAGCCGGCGGCCCCTGTTTCTTTCCCGTCCCCCTTCCGAGGCTCCGCATTGGGAAGGTCGAGTGCTCCTCCGTGGGGCGCAGAAATGATGATCGGGAGATTGCCCTGCTGGATGATCAGCAGATCAGTGTCATCTGCCTGAACCTGACGAATCGTCAGACTGGCAACAAGCAGAAGGAGACAACGGACGTGCAACATGCGAATGCTCACGGGTGAAAAGCAGTGTCGAGCGTTTGTCCTCAATCGCTACTCACACTGTCCGGTCGTGCGCTGCGGATTTGTGAGTGCGAAGCGATCCGCGCTGGTCGGGTGTTGTGAGGATAACAGAGGGCGGGACGGGTAGCGATTGAGGACAATCGTTCTACGATGGGTGCGAATCCCGGCGGTGACTTGTTGACCGACATCTCGTGACCTAGACTTACGGAGACACGGGTGTTCTCCCGATACCGAATGTTCGGTCACGGAGGTTTTGCGGAGAAAAATCCGTCTCCCGCTTCAAAAAATACGGAAGTTGTCCGTGGATGTGGGGGGAGTCTGTTCGACTTTCAATCAGTACGGCTTGTGCATTGGCGCGAGACGGCAGTGTGCAGATTCCTGACTTCCGGATTGCGACGACGGCTGAGTGGATTCGGAAGATTTCGATTGCAAGGATTTTTCCATAAAACCAGACTCTGCGCCGCGTCTCAGAACACTTACTGACAACCAGCACTGAACGTCAACGGAAAACACAGGACCAGACTCTTGCGAGCCTTGATCAGCGACATTCACGGAAACCTCGAAGCCCTCCAGGCGGTATTGGCTGATATCAAGGGCAAAGGGATTACCGAAATCTACTGCCTTGGCGATATCGTTGGCTACGGCCCGAATCCGGCTGAGTGCATTGACCTGGTCATGGACCTCGACGTGTGTCTGCTCGGCAACCACGATCAGGCGGCTCTGTTTGACCCGGATGGATTCAACGCGGGTGCTGAGCGAGCGATCTTCTGGACACGCTCTGTTCTGGAGCGAGGCGTTGGAGCGAAAGCCGAAAAACGCTGGGACTTTCTGGGTGAACTGACTCGACGCTACCGTGACGAAGCGACTCGTACGATGTACGTCCACGGTTCTGCCCGCAACCCACTTAGCGAATACGTCTTCCCGGACGATATTTACAATCAGGTGAAGATGGAGAAAATCTTCGCTTTGATCGAGAAGACCTGTTTTCAGGGGCACACGCACATTCCCGGGGTCTTCACGGAGACTCTGGAATTCTTCGCTCCCGAAGAGATCGGCTTCAAGTACAAACTTGGCACCGGCAAGGTCATGGTCAATGTCGGTTCAGTCGGCCAGCCACGTAACAACGATCCTCGATCTTCCTACGTGACATTCGATGGCGAGACGGTGGAATTCCATCGAGTTGCCTACGACCTGGACAAGACCGTTCAGAAAATTTACGCCATTCCGGAGCTCGATAACTTCCTTGGTGATCGCCTGCGTGAAGGTCGGTAGTCAGACACTGGACGGCTTCGTACCGGCATCAATCGAATGAGCCGCTGGGTTTGAGGATGTGATTGGGCGGCTGAGAGATCCAAGTGGATCACCCATCGGCTTTGTTTTGATGCGATCGAATTTGGTTGCTCGGGACGCTCTCCTCACAACCGTAACGATGCTCAGATGTTGCGAGATTGTCGTCAGATCAGACGCAGAATTCGCCAAACGAAATCTCTGGTTCGAGTTCTTTGGCTCATTCCGCCGAAGTTCTGCGGGTAGCTGAGATGCTAATCACAGCTACGACGTCTGGATGATCTCTGCAGGGATTCAGGATTCTGCAGTCTCACGTATCTCACGGAAGGGCTCGCTCGTCGCTTTGTGTCGGACCCTGAGTTATGCGTGGCAGATGCTCAATCTCTGCAACTCTGTGTTCGCTTTATGCCGTTCTGGCGATCGCCGTTTCCTGCCCGTTCGTCTCTGCTCAAACGAGCCCGCCTCTTTTGGTTCCGCCGGCTCCGGAACCAGTCGCTGAACCAGTTGCTCCGTCCGCGGCCACAGATCGAAGCATCTCACCAACAGAGACGCTGTCTCCGCCTGGTGAGATCCGAATTCTTCAATCGCCAGTGATGGAAGGTTACTGGCTGGTCAGCACGGAGCATTCCCCGCAGTCATTTGACGAATCACTTCCACGATTCTGTGCGTCGGTCCGACGATATGATGACTGCCATGGAGTGCGTTCGTCGTCACTTCAGGAACTTGTCGGTTCGCTGGCCCCCAATGTGCCAGTCGTGATCGTTGTCCACGGGAGCTTCATGGATTCCCCCAGTGTCGTCCCCGAGTCCCTAAAGACGTGGCGGTGGCTGCAGAGAGGATCCTGCGGCCAGCCATTTCAAATGATCTACCTCACCTGGCCCAGCTATCGGCCGCTGTCGATCGCTCCAGCCATTGACGTGGCAGTCCTCGGACGGCAGGCGTCTCGAAACGGTTTCTACCTGGCGCAGTTGATTCAGTCACTGCCGGACGAATGCCCTTTGAGTCTGGTGGGGCACAGTCACGGCACACGAGTTATCGCGGCTGCTCTGCATTTGACCGCGGGTGGAACCGTCGAGGGGCATTCGCTGCGTTGTCGCAGCTGCGGCGATCGGGATGTGCGAGTTGTGTTTGCCGCTTCGGCGATTGATCATGACTGGCTGAACCCTGGGGAACGCTTCGACCGGACGATGTGGTCGGCCGACTGTCTCGTGAATCTTCGCAACGAACATGACCCGGCTTTGCTCATCTATCCTCTGCGGCGTCTGGGCTCCAGTCGAGCTTTGGGCAGGAGTGGCTTCACGCAAAGCGACCGCCGCGCACTTGGTTCAACAAGCCGACGAATCTCCGAGATTGATGTCTCTGACTCCATCGGACATCGGCATCTTTGGCCAGCGTATATCGAGAACACATCGCTGCCTCAGAGAATCCGAAACCATCTATACTTTGCCGATCAGGTCTCAAAGTACCAGGTGACCAGCGAAAGCCCTGTGCTTCAGTAGCTCTTCGCCGATTGACCTGGATCGGAGGGACGCGAGCTCTGCGGTTTTGCGACACCGGACAGCACTTGTGGCTCAAAGGCCCCATCAATTCTGATGCAATTCCTTAGTTCCATTCCGGTCTGGATGTCCGATGAGACTTCGGCCGATCATGGTCGGGTTCCATGCCAGCGTTGAGTGAATTCCACCAGGCGACCGATGTACCCGGTTCACCCCATTCCTGAAGAAGTCGTCTTGCGACGAGTGCATGACGACACAGCGACGGACAGCGATGACGAGCGAGATATCGAAAGACGTCCAGGAGTTCTGCATTTCCGGCGTCCGGAGATGACACTCCCGTGATCAGCGTCTGCAGAATCAGGATGCGAACTTGCAGTCCGCTCCAGGGATCCACGGTTTTCTGATGGCGGACTGCACGACGGGCCATCCGGATTTGATGAGTCGCGGATTCGGAGTCGCCGTTTAGCAGAGAAACGCCCGCCAGAAACATCCATTCCTCAGCATGCAGGGCTCGGCCTTCCTCGCCAACAAGACGCAAGGCTTGAGCGACACAACGCTGACATTCCGAAAGCTGAGTCTCTCTAAGAGCTGCTTCTGCTCTTGCCAGCCAGGCACTGGAATTCTCCGTCGCATGAGGCAAAGTAGAACACGACGGGAGGTCATAGAGCAACGGACCATCCCCGAACAGAATTTCGGCAGGGGACGCGCCGAAGCAATCGGCAATCAGCCTGGCAGGTTTTCGAAGCATTGCGAACACTCATCAAAAAGCGGCGACTCAGCTTGCTGAGCCAACTTCCCGACGTGTTCATCCGAGCGAATTGAGGTGAGAAGGCGGCAGACTAGAATGGGCCCCGAGCCGACTCAAGAAGCAATTTTCAATTTGTGACGGTTCTGCCGATTTTGACTATTGTTCTGGAGATAGTGGCGTTTTCCGAACACAGTTTGTTTCAATCTCCGGAGTCGACGTTCACCAGATTCCTGAGCGAATACTCTGCTGTCATGACTCTCAACCCCGGCACACGCCTGTCCAATCCATGTAACTGCCCGATTGAACTTTCAGTCGATGCGGAGCGAATCACACTATCGATCGGTGAAGGTGCCCGACACTCACGGAGATTCCTTCAGAAAACCATCTTCCCCCGAATCGGCGGTCTCTCCACGATCTCCGATGCCGCGACGATTCTGGCGGATCAACCGACGCTGGCCATTTGTACTGACAGCCACACGGTTACTCCGCTGTTCTTTCCCGGCGGCGATCTCGGTTCACTTTCGGTTGTTGGCACAGCGAACGATCTTGCGGTGGCCGGTGCCAAACCAAGATGGATGACCCTGAGCCTGATTCTGGAGGAAGGGTTGCCGGTCGCAGTTTTGGAGCAACTTCTGGACTCTGCCGCAAACGCCGCCAGACAATGCGGGATTCAGATCGTCACGGGTGACACGAAGGTTGTTCCGAAAGGAGCCGTGGATGGCGTCTTCATGAATGCTACCGGAGTTGGCGAGTTCACAATGAGAGCTCCGGCGGGTCCATCCTCGCTGATTCCAGGGGACAGGATTCTTGTCTCCGGCCCGATTGGCCAGCATGGTCTGGCCGTCCTTGCGTCTCGACAGGGCATGTCGTTCCTGTCGGCGATTGAAAGCGATTTGAAACCCGTGTTGCCTGGCACTGAGGCATTGCGGAGTGCCGGGGGCGACGCCATTCGCTGCATGCGTGATGCGACCAGAGGCGGTGTCTCTGCGGTCCTGCATGAATGGGCTGAGGAGGCACAAGTGTCGTTCGAGCTTCAGGAAGCCGACATTCCGGTGACTCGCGCCGTTCGCGGGGCATGTGAGGTTCTGGGTTTTGAGCCCTTGCACCTTGCCAATGAAGGTACGTTTGTCGTCGCCGTTGCGGAGGAGGCAGTGTCTGCCTGTCTGGCGGCCCTTCGTTCCGTGCCGGAGTTTTCTGAAGCCGCGATCATTGGTTATGTCACGTCGGAATGCCTGACACCGGTCAGCATCCGCCGAACGTTTGGACCGCCCGTGCCTTTGGATGAACCAGGCGGCGCTCCGTTTCCGCGGATTTGCTGAATCCACAAACCCTGCGATGACGCGACGACGAATCAGTTGGCGGGATGGATGCCCTTCGCCAGTTCAGATTCCCACTCATCCAGCAACGGCCAGTCGACAGCGCAGGTCCCGAAATCGGCCATGTGCTGGTACTTGTCCAGTCGATCGATTGCAGACTGAAGGAGCTTCCGGTCATTGCGGAATGCAGGGCCATGACTGGGAAGGAGCCATTCAACGCCACTGCTCTGGATTCGCTTCAGGGAATCAATGAAGGCAGGAAGATCGGAACCATGGTGAGCATCGATGCTGCCAACGCAGCCGTCTCGAAAGATGTTGTCACCGGAAAACAACAGCTTTCCAAGCCGGAAAGAAAGCTGTCCGACCGCATGGCCAGGTGTGTCCCAGACCTCAATACGAAGATCGCCAAGCTGCAGGATGTCGCCTTCATTGACTTCCTGATCGATCGTCAGCTTTGGCAGATCGATCGAAATCTCCTGAGCCGGAATCTCAGCGAATGCGGCAATGCGATCATTGGTTTCCAGAATCATTCGTGCCTGAGGATGAGCCAGCAGCCTGGCGTTGGGAAGTAACTGGCGTGCGCGCTCAAATCCCTGCACATGATCGGCGTCAGCATGGGTCGCAATCAGGTAACGACAGCTGGCCAGCGGGAAGTCCATCTGTCGAATGAGTTCAATCAGTTCGTCGACAGTGTCTTCATATCCGATGTCCATCAGGAGCCAATCGCTGCCGGAAAACACGAGATAGACACAGCACCCCAGGCGTCGTCGCGCCTGAAAATTGAGCTCAATCACATTCGGAAACAGTTCGCGACGTTCCAGCATCCCGGTGCTTTCTCAGCAATCGTCTTCATATCACCGCAGAGACCAGTTCCAGCGGAAGGCATCTCTGCTCCATCGAGCCGGAAGTCTAAGCGACCAGCCGAATTTTGCACGTGTGACAGGAACGAATGCCGCCACGTTCTCACTGCAGATGACGCCTGGGTGCACGAGGAACTGCCCGGGGGCATGTTCGCACGGACCGTGTTCCCAGGAACGTTCACCACGCCGGCGTTTCGAGCAGCTTTTCCACGACTTTGCGACGGCTGCCGGTGGCCTCGTAAATCTCGTTCTGTCGGCGAGCACCACTGTTCTGAGGAATATTCGCTAGTGATTCCAGTTCCGGCAGACACTGAAGTTCGGTGGCCGTTGGAGACAAACGCCGAATCATCTCATCCACAAGCTGAGGCACAGAACGCTGCTGGAAGTCGCGATAGCTGACCAGCGACGCATCGGCACCGTACCGAGTGGCTCGCCATTTGTTTTGTTCGACCATCATCGGGTGGTATTCGGGAAGAAACGTCCCTTCATCAATGTCGTTGGAAATGGTGTGAACCAGGCACTGAATCAAAGCCGTCAGAGCGAGAACATGATCCAGATTCGGAGGAACGTCGCAAACGCGAACCTCGATCGTTCCGAAGTGATGGTGCGGCCGAATGTCCCACCAGATTTCACGAATCGAATTGATGAAGCCCGTCGCCATTAAATGCTTCACCAGCCAGACATACTCGCTCCAGTTGCGCATTTGATAAGGCAGTCCGGCCGTGGGCAGGCCTTCCATGATCTTTGAACGATTCGACTGCAGGCCAGTGCTTCGCCCTTCCCAGAACGGTGAATTCGCCGACAACGCCAACAGCAGCGGAAGATGATGCAGCATGCGGTCGCAGACCATGACCGCTTTGTCACCGGAATCGACGCCGATGTGAACATGCAGCCCGAACGTGACCAGTCGGCGAACAACATCTTCCATCAAGGTGACAAGCCGATGATATCGCTCATGCACCGTAATCTTCTGGTGTCGCCAGGATGAGAACGGATGAGTGCCGGCCCATAACGTGCGAATGCCCATCGGGTTCAGGACATTCTCAAGCTGGCCCAGCTTCATGCGAAGATCATCGCCAGCCTCGCGAACGGTATCACAGATCCGAGTGTTGATTTCGACGTAGCACTGCATCAGCTCCTGCTTGACGGAGTCTTTCAGATCATTCGGCAATGCCCCAAGCACCTGATCAATGCAGCTGCACAATCCCAGTTCGCGCGCATCGATGAGCTGAAGTTCAATTTCGACTCCGATCGTCGGCCGGGCGTTCGGAGTGAATCGCATGACGGTCATGTACGTCCTCAAAAGAGCGGCTGCCCCGGTGCTGCTCAGGGCGGTTCCAAAGAACAGTATTCCACCCAAAGACTTCGGAGGATTTCCGATGAAAATGCTCCCACTCGACGTCTTCAAGCGGCACAATCCTGGATTCTCCCGCGTTTCCTTGCAAGCTCACCTGATCACGTCTTTCGGTCAACGTTTCCGGCTCTTATAGGCAACCGGACAAATCTTCTGCTCGAAGCCGCCTGCTGCATGTTCTGCTGAAGTAGGAGCCATCGTAGTCAGGAAAGAGATTTGTGGCTCAAATTCCGCGGTGAGAACAGCCCCGGATTGCAGAGCTTCGCACTTCCGATGATGATACGAGCCGTCTTCTCACACCTCGAAGGATCAGGGCGTGATCTCGTACCGGGCACTGAAAAAGCTGATCGGTGAAACAAGTCTGGAACGGAAGTGTCGCTTCCTGTTCGGGTTCGCGCTGCTGTTTTTGATTACGGCCAGTTTCTGGTGGTACGCCTCGCGAACACGACGCCTTGTGGAATATCAACAGCTGATTTCCGCCCGCACGATGGTGACGAGACTTCTGCAGCAGCGTCACTACCTCAAGTTTCTGGAACGCTCGGAACGAAAGAGGCAGCTGGGTTCAGTCGCAACGGCGGCAACCGACTCCTCGGTCACACCGAAAGGCGAAACCTCCGGCGATCCGCCAGGAACAATTCCTGAACCGGCAACCCAGACCGAAGTTGCTCCACCCGCCACGACAGTGGCTCCGTCGTCCACGGCACCTGGTTCAGAATTGCTACCGGCCGATCAAACGCCGCCGCAAACGGCGGATACTCGCAGTCCATTCATTGAACAGCTTCGGCGGACGCTGGATTCACTCCCGTCCGCATCGGATCGGTCTCGATGGGATATCCTGGACATGAACGCCCAGTTCAGCAATGAGACTGAATATGCGGCCCGGGACAAATTCGTTGATCCAAATGGAACGGACGATGAGTACTGGGTGATCCGCGAAGATGAAGATGGCTCACGCACGCTCTTCTACTACACAGCGCTACGGATTGAAACAGCCTGTCGAGTCTGTCATCTGGACGATGGAAAAATGGCGGACGAGGCAGACATTGAGCGGCTGCTTCAGGTCGAAGCCGAGAAAGAAAAGCGCCGCGCGGAAGAAGAAGCCAGGGCCGCCGCGAGCGCAGAAGGGGCGCCGCCGGAACCGGAAGACTCAGCCAGGTCCGAAACGGAAGAGATCAATCGGCGGCAGTTTCCGATCAAGGGTATCGCAAAGATGGAGCTTTCGCTGGAAAGCGTTGACGCGCAGCTGGCGAGAAATCGGGCCGTCCTGCTGGCAACCGGAATTGTGACGTCATTCCTGGCGATGCTGGCGGCTTACGCGATCGTCCGCTACATCATTGTGAAGCCGGTGCTGCATCTCAAGGATGTCAGTGACGAGATTGCTCGCGGTAATCTGAACCTGAGAGCCGACATCAGCACCGGCGATGAGTTTGAAGAACTGAGCCATGCCTTCAACCGCATGCTTCGACACATGATGACAGTGAACGATGAGCTTCGTACGCTGAATGAAAGCCTCGATGGCAAGATCGATCAGCTGGCTCAGGCCAACATGGAGCTGTTCAATAACAATCGCCTGAAGGACGACTTCCTCGCAACGATCAGTCATGAGCTTCGTACGCCGCTGAACAGCATTCTTGGCTTCAGCGACATCCTGCAGACGGCCTCCAATCTTGACGATCGGCAAAAGCGATATGTCCATAACATTCAGACATCCGGTCAGTCACTGATGGTGCAGATCAACGACCTGCTGGACCTGGCGAAGATTGAATCCGGCAAGATGGAACTTCATCCGGACAACGTTGACCTCGCAGAGATCCTCGAAGTTCAGGTTCAGCAGATCATGCCTCTGGCTGACCGAAAGAACATTGACCTTCGAATCGAAGCCCCACCTCAACCACTGCCGCTTCTGTTTCAGGATCGCAGCAAGATTTCACAGATTGTCACGAACCTGCTCTCAAACGCGATCAAGTTCACTCCGGAGGGAGGACGTGTGCGAGTGGCATCCAGGATTCTTGACAGTGACAGCGTCGGCTTCAGTGTGGAAGACACGGGAATCGGGATTCCTCTCCAGGAACAGGAGCATATCTTCGAAAAGTTCCGTCAGGGTACGACGGCTCCTGGTGGTCGCGATCACACGAAACGTGAATATGAAGGAACAGGGCTGGGACTTTCGATCGTTCGTGAATTGTCACGATTGCTGGGCGGCGACGTCTCACTGATCAGTGAATTCGGGCGAGGCAGCCTGTTCAGCGTTCGAATCCCACTTCGAACGCCGGAACGTCGAATCGAACCTGAGCCTCCACTGGAATCGCGATCGTCGCCCAACCTTCCGCTGATTACGAGCTCCGATCTGCTGACCAGTGCTGCAGACCGGCCGGCCAGTTCCGGCTCACCATCGAAACTCAAAGTGGAAGTTCATTCCATCGGTCAATAAGTTCGTCGTCAGAGTTTCCATGGAACGTTCAACCGCCTTTTCGTCTTCGCGACCCCCAACCCTGTTTCTGGGTTGCCCGGTCTGGGCCTGTGATCACTGGAAGGGGTCATTGTTCACCACGAAGGCACCGCGAGCTGACTGGCTAGGTCAGTATTCGTCCGTATTCAAAACAGTCGAAGGCAACAGCACGTTCTACGCCTTGCCAACCCTTGAAACGGCAAAACGCTGGGCTGAGTCAGTTCAGCCTGATTTTCGGTTCGCCCTGAAAGTTCCGCGCAGCATTTCCCATGACCGCCGACTGCTAAACGCTGAACGTGAACTGGGAGCGTTCGTGGATGTCTGCAACGTCATTGATGCAAATCGTGTTCTTGGGCCGTCGTTTCTGCAGCTGCCCCCGGATTTCTCGCCGACCGAGAAGGATACGCTGTACCATTTTCTTTCGGCCTTGCCGAACCATTTGCCCTGGGCGGTCGAAGTGCGGCACCATGACTGGTACGACTCCGGAAAGAACGAAGAATGGCTCGACGGGCTGCTGAAGTATCTCCGGATGGATAAGATCCTCTTTGACAGTCGCTGCCTGTATTCAAAGCCGCCCTCTGATCCGGTGGAAGAAGTCTCACAGTCCCGCAAACCTCGAACACCCATTCGACAAACGGTGACCGGCCAGCATCCGTTTCTGAGGATCGTCGGCCGCAACAAGCTCGATGAGACAACGCCATGGATTTCCGAATGGGCTCCCGTCATCGCCCGATGGCTGAGCCAGGGGCTTGAGCCATTCATCTTTACTCATGCCCCCGACGATCAGTTTGCTCCCGAATTCGCACGACGGATGCATCACGCGATCAGTCAGCACTCCCCCGAACTCGCGCCGCTGCCCGAATGGCCCGGCGAAAAGCAGCTCAAGTCGACTCGACAGCAGAGATCCCTGTTCTAGGCCGCGTCCCTTAGAGCATCACCTGACAGCCACAACGGAAGTCTCCGCGGCAGCCACAGCCCCATCCTGGCTTCACGCGGGCTGAGCCTCATTCTGGCATCTCGCGTTGCGAGACCGCAAAGTTCGATGGCTCGCCTTTTCTGTCATTGACCGTGAGCACTTCCTGCAAAAGACCAGGGTTCAAACTCTGCGATATGGCACAGAATCCATAGCGACGATCCCCCAGAGGCGCACGAACCAAAACGATAGTGAAACGATGGCGATTCTCTGCGCGACGATGCAGGCAAGCCGCAATTCAGGAAACCATGGCAGCCAGACCGTCAGCAACCCATAGGTCAGGAACGCCAGGCGGACGAACCACTTGCAGAAGAAGAGCGACTGAAGACCGCAAACAGTGGGAACCGGACTGCCAGCGGCCAGCATCGCCGACACACTCCACAAAGCCACGAAGACAAAGTGAAGAGGCGATCGGAGGTCCCAGAGCCCAACGCCGATGATTCCGACAACAACAGCGCTGCCATAGAGGGCCAGTCGTACCGACGCCGAGGCATTCTGCTGACGATGCGTCAGAAAGTGCAGGAAGAACCCAAACATCATGAGCGAAAAACCAGTCAGCGCCATTCGCAACTCCTCGCCTCGCCTTCCGTCCCCGAGCTCGCTGATGAAGAATGGCTTCGCCCAGGTGAGCTACTGGCTGGCCACGATTCTCCGAAGCGACGTCCCAAGTCGCACCACCGCAAGTGCAGCCATCAGACACGCGATCATTCCAAAAGCGTTCATCGGAGTCCGAGTGCTCGCAGCGGAAGTACCTGACTGCTTTTCCTGAGAGTCTTTCAAAACGGGCAATTGAAAAGCAGGCCCCTGATTCAGCCACTGATAGCCGGAGACGGTCAACGACAATCCGGTCAGCAGACACGCTGCCACCGATAACAGCACAAGGACGCCTCGATTGACGGACGATTCAAGGAAGAGAGCAGACAAGTTCCACACCATCGTCGTGGCACAAAGCCACGGTGAGGCCGAAGCGGAACCTGTCACTCCCGAACACACGCGTCTCTTCAGTTGTCCGTTCCCAAGTTCAAGCCCCCCAACAAAGGCGCAAGCTGTCGCGAGAACAAACGGGATCCCCAGCCCAAACCGATGCGGCCACATGCGTGGATTTGCCAAAGACACAAACAGGAACGCAGAAGCAGTCACCAGAATGGTCAGGAATGCTCGGTTGCGTTGAGTCATCACTCACTGGCCCCTGACGACACCTGTATCACATCAAGACTAACGGTAAACGACACTGCCGTTTGGCTGCGTCGCCTCAACGTCGTCCCGAAAAAGCCGTCTGTCCGTAAATTACTTTGAGTCAGGTTTTGCGAGGACCTGATCTGAGATTTCTGGCAGCGTTTTGGGCCATTCACCTCGGTATTTCAGGTTGCGAACTCGGCAGCCAGTCTTGTTGGCAAATCGGAAGAGGCCGAAGAATCGTCCGGTTGGCGGTTCATTGATGGTGACTGTCGCGACATCCTTTCCGTTGACGCTGACCGTCAGCTGTTCGCCTTTGAGAGACAATCGGACTTTGTTCCAGTCTTTGGTCTTCCATTCCGGAGCGGAGGCTCCGGCAATCGCACTTTCGTTGTCGATCGCCAGATCTCGCTGTTCGAACTGAGCTTCTGTCAGCTGATGGAGCTTTGGCGCATCGGTGGTCAGGAGAATCACGCTGCGGCCGACACAGGGATGCACCTCCGAGACACCAGGATCCCAGTGCGCTTCAAATTCGATTACTCCATCTTCCAGCATGGGTCGCTGGTAGTGCAACAGACTTGGCTTCGTCCCGACGGCATTCGGAATGACATTCCCGATAATCTCATCGGACGACCTGTGCCACGGCGCATTCTGGACACCTGCGGACGAGTGAAATTCCCCATAGATGTCGGCTCGCCAGCAGTTCCAGTCCGCCATATCAATCAGATCAATCTCGTCAGGAATTTCAGGAGTCCCGGTAATCCTGAGGTTCGTGATTCGGCACTCATTCCCTGGCTGATCGGCCTGCAAAACAATCCATGGGCTCGGCGGAGCGTTGAAGGACATGTCGTGGATCTGCACACCGTTCGTAAACGTGGTGAGTCTTCGGCCGTCGACCACAATTCGAAACGCGGCCATGTTCTTCCATTCCGGCAGCTTCGGCTCCGTTTCGATTTCTGTGGCAGCATGCATCAAACGAATCGTGCGAATTGCTTTGGCATCGTGTCGCGGTTCCGCGCTGAACATGCCGTAGGAAATCACACATTCGCCCCAGCCGAAGGTCGAACGATCCGCCGTGATCTCAAACTTTCCCCTCAGAGGCGACTGGAACCACAATTGTGACCAGGTCTCCGCGGGCAAATGCGTCGCCGTGGCATTCTCGATCTTCCACTCGGACGCTCGATAACCATGGTATCTCTGTTCGGGTTTCAGATAAGGCACCTGAGCCCATTGTGATGATGCTGCCGCCTGCGTCGGCGAAGCATTCAAAGTCGCAAGTCGCCCCGGAAGACTATGAACAATCTTTGACAAGAGCTCATTGTTCGAACGCTCGTCGGTTCGCTCCACATCTCGGATTCGCTTCGCAAGGTCCGTTACCGCCGGAAGAAGCGAAGGCACTTCCATCCCTTTCCAGACAGCCAGCAATTCCGAAGCACGTTTTTGCGAAGACACGGACCTGGGAAGCCCCTTGCCGAAGAGTTCGGAGATGCTCTTCAGCAGTGTCTCCGCGGTCGCAAAATCTCCCTGTTCAACCGCGACAAGAAACCTGAGTGCCGCAAGGTCTCGCTGACTCTGCGCATCAGAGGCCGTTCTCTGCTGAAGATCCTGAGAGAGTGCCTCCAGCTGATTGGTTTGTTTGGCGATCCTGACAAGTTCCAGCGCCGGGCTTTGCAAATCAGCCAGAGTTTTTGGGACCAGATCATTCTCAGGTGAGTAAGAAGCCAGGCGAAACCCAAGACGATAGTCATCATGCTCTTCATTGGGCAGTACCCATCGGTAAAGCGGCCCGTAAGCATTCTGCGGCTCGATCCCACGACTCGCTTCCACCAGGCTTTCGACCTGTTCCCCAAAGTAGACCTCCGGAAGCATCCTGTTGATGACACTTCGATCCGGTGACGACATCGGCGTTGCCAGATCAAACAGATTAGTCTTCATCTCTTCCGTGACTTCCGTGGGCCATGGTCCGGTAAGCGTGATGTTTCGAACCCGGACGGCCTGATCGAGGAAGTGGCAGATTCCCGGATGGAGATTGCTCATCTTCGGCAGTTCCCCGTCGTAGACCGTCACATCATTGAGGCTCGCAATGATCCTGCCATTGATCCGTGAGAAGGTGATCCTGTTCCAGTCCGCATTTTTGAACGGCATTGCGTTCGAATCGCTTGCCGCACCGCTGACTTCCGACGTCCCGGAGACCGTCATGGTTGACGTCAGGCCAAGGACATACGAATCGAACGTACTGGTGGCTCGCCACACCGGCGTCACACCATCCTTTGTCATCACGAGAGCCAGTTGACCCAATGCCGGTGATCCCCCGAATTTCTCCTGATCAAGCCACGCTTCCCAGGAGATGGTCTCTCCTTCAAGCAGAGGTCGCGCATAGGTCAGGGCACCGATGACTCGACTGCGTGCACTCCCCCGCAACGACGTTCCCTTCGCCTCAAGAACCCCGTTCTGAACATTCCATGTGGCTGGCTGACGCGCCTGCTGCTGGTAATAGCCGAGCGAGCTATCCGGATCGGTGACCTTTTGAGCCAGAATTCGTGGTTTTGGTGTCGTGCCGGATCCGTTGGCAGTCCAGCCGATCAGACTGTCACCAGCGATCAGGTTGACCTGCTTAGGAATCCTGGGCGACCCTGACAACACAGCATTGCGGTACACGGCCAGTTTGCTGCCTTCGGTAAAGAGAGCCAGCCACGGTGTCGCACCGGTCAACTTCTCTTCGTAAACCAGATTGTTGTTGCTCAGGAATCGAACGACTCCGCCTTTGGACTGAACGGTCACACGATTGAACGACGGAACACCTCGCCGGGCGACTCGAGGCCATGAGACATCATCGTCGCCTGTGAAGTTGCTGATTTTGGTTTCGCTCCAGCCGTTGGATGTCACAAACAGTCCGCCGTAGCCAGTGTCACATTCCCCCCAATAGCTTTCCAGACAATCCACGCTGAATTCGAAGTCACCTTCGATGGGCCAGTTCAGCCACAGAGCATTCTGATACGCTCCGCCCAGGTGATAAATCGCCTTGCCATCGGAGAACCAGCGGCTGCTGTCTTTGTCATAGTCGAAAGATTGAACCATGTGCGGCGTCGCCTGAGCAAATGACGGCGGCGCACTAAAGAGCTTGCTTCCGGTCTTTCGCGCAAAGCTCTCACCAAACTGCCGATGAAGAGCCGACTGCATTCCGAAACCACCATGATCCTGAAACAGCTTTCGCGTCTCATGAAACCCGAAGCTCAGCGCGATCTCATTCAGTGTTTCCGACTGGAGGCACCTGTAGACGACAAGGAAGTCCGTCAGCGGTCCTTGATCATTACTGCCTTTTCTTCGTTCAGGAAGGGTCTTCAAAAAGTCCGGATAGGCCGTCGCCAGAAACTCCTTGTTCTCCTTCTCCAGCTGCAGAAACATCCAGAGATAATCTGCGTTCGGGAGCTTCTCATCGTAGGCCTTCTTCGCGAGTCCTTCGAGATCGGAGAGACAGTTGGCTTCCTTCGCACTTTGAACCAGTTCTGTCAGATTGCACAGAATCGAAGAGCCATCGAGTGCGGCGACGACCTGAGTCATGTCGAGGCCTGGAGCAGGAGGCGCTGAGGGAATCCAGTGGCAGACCAGCCGAACGGTCTGGCGGCCTTCCTTCGGCATGGTCCAGTCACGCCACTTTTCGTAACGCGTCGTCGCGTCCATCGTTCGAAAATGTCGAACGACGATTGCCAGTGGCGTCTCCAGACTCGGAAGCTGATAATCGTCCACACGCTGGTCAACAGTGCGTCCCATGTAGTCGAAAGCAATGTCAATCGCCTTCACACGAGAGGCCTGAGCAGCGATGTTCGCGAGGGCATGCCATTGCTGATACGTTCCATAGTCTCCGCTGTATCGCGCATAGTACGCCTGCTTCGCTGCCAATACGGAGTCGAAATACTGCTGCATCGCCACCAGATCATTGGCCTCGGCCAGCCATTCGATCACGAGCCGATCCAGTTCTCCCATGCTGCCATCTTGATCCCCCTCATCACCGGCGGGTGTTGTCATTGCCAGTTTCAGGATCGGCATTGCCTCAGATTTGAACTGTGGATCTGACGCCACCGGAATTGCAGCCAGACAAGCCATCCGGATGGACTCCGGATCAGGCGTCTGGCTCAGAAGTTCCCTGATGGTTTTCAGTCGTTCTGATATGCCAGTTGTCTGCTTGAGTTCCACGTCCAGAAGCACGTGAACGACCGTCGCCTTGACCGCGGAACTCGCTTGAGATCGTGTGTCCAGCATCTTTCGCAGGTCATCTTGTCGCCCTGAACGGATTGCCCACGTCACGAGTGTCGATGCGATGCTCTCCGGAGCCGCCTCCCGAAGTCCTGAAAAATCAGCAAACAGCATAATGTCGGCTGGTCGCGATGCTGGAAACACCAGGCGAGTCAACAGATCATAAACCTCAGAGGCGGGGTACTGATCACCTTCCCATTTCGCGATGACCGTCTTCAGTGACAAAGCGACTTGTTCATCAAACTGCGACTGTTGTTCGCCAGACGGACTGGCACTCATTGCTCCGGGTATCCCGTTGACATCATTCACGACGGGATCGGGCAATGGAGTGCCTCCGGCCAGGGCTTCGCGAACAGCAGTGATCGACAGATCCGCCATGTCGTTCTGAGCCGCGACCAAAGCGACCTGCATGGCAATTCGAAACTGCGAGATCGTGAGGGGCGGAACAATCTCAGCCTT
>CAZIGZ010000059.1:0-33169 GCA_964538835.1 uncultured Chitinophaga sp.
ACCGATCGAACAGGATCGGGCGTCCGCCCCGCTGAGTATGCCCCACCTTTCGACTGAACATGGGCGAAGAGGCAGGTTCGAACGATCGAGTTTCCAGAAACAGGTCTTCTCCCAGCGTTTTGGCCAGCATGGCAGCAATGGCATCGGCAGCCCCGGAGTATTTCACGTTACCAGCCGGATCGTACGTTGGCATCGCGGCTCCGAGCTCCCTTCCTCCTGAGTCTCGGACACCTTCGCCGACAACAATGACGACATTGCGCTGCAGCTCATAAAGCTGTGCGACTCGCTGAGTCAGCTGCTCCAGGTTCAGCGGGACCTCGGGAATCAGGATGATGTCTGGCTGAGCATAGGCGGCCCCAAGAGCGATGTAGCCCGACTGGCGTCCCATGACTTCCACGATGGCAATCCGATGGTGGCTTTCCGCGGTCGTACGCAGACGTTCTACCATTTGAACGACAACGAACACTGCCGTTGCAAACCCTGGTGTTGCATAGTTGATGATGTCTTCCAGCAGCAGAGAATCCCGAGAGAGAACTCGCTGTTCCACGTACCCCGGTGGGCGGTCAGTCGGCTTTCGTGTCCATTCGTTGGGCTCATCGATGTAGTTCAGCCCAAGGTCATTATCGATGGTTTTCGGCGCGAGGACGCAGGGCAGCATTTCAGCGATGGGCTGCATCCCGTTGATTGTTCCATCTCCGCCGATACAAAGCAGTCCGTCCAGCCTGAGCTTCTTTACGTGCTGAGCCACCAGTTCCAGTTTGTCCCGGCAGCTGTCGTCGACGTAAGTTCGAGAAGATCCCAGCAGCGTGCCACCTTTGCACGGATCAAGCTCGGGGATGGCCGAATACAGTGGATTCAGGTGCACATGCGGGACTCGGCTGTCGAGCAATCCCGCGTAGCCTCGCTGAATGCCGATCATTTCAATTCGAAGAGCGTTTGCCCGTTGTACGGCTCCAAAGATCGTGGCATTCAATGCGGGTGTATCGCCACCTGCGGTGAGGATCCCGATGCGTTTCATGAACTCTGCTCCTGAGCGCGGCGGTGAATCATGGGCCGCGAGGTTTCGACGGACTTTGAGACGGGAGCATAACGCAGCGGAATCTGCTGAACCAGCAGTGTTTGAATGTGTCGCATGATCGTCGCAACAGAATTTCCTGTTTATCCTCCCCGCCACGCGACTTTTCAGCGTTTTGGCCAGTTCGTTCTTAAAGAAGCAACCAGCATGCAGCCACCACAGAATCCCGTCGGTCCGCACATGGAGCAGCCCAGCCTGACGGTCGATCAGCGAGATTCCCTGATCGCAGTCATTGCTCGAGCCCCTGGCCGACTGAAGGCTGCGGTTGCTGATCTGCGACCGGAACAATTGGATCAGAAATACGTCAACTGGACGATTCGCCAAATCGTTCATCATCTGGCAGACAGTCATGTTCACAGCTATTCACGATTCAAGTGGGCCCTGACAGAAGACAACCCAACGATCAAACCGTACGACGAAACGCTCTGTGCGGAGTTGCCGGATTCCAGGTTTGGCTGCATCCTTCCCCCGCTGGCTCTGTTCGACGGCTTGCACCTTCGATGGGTGCAGCTAATGCGGAGTCTGAAGCCGGAGGACTTTTCGAAAACGTTCTACCATCCGGCCAGTCAGAAAACGGTCACACTGGACGCGGCACTGGGTTACTACTCGTGGCATTGTCGGCATCACACAGGTCAGATTGAGTGGCTTCGGGAACAAAAGGGCTGGTAAGATCATCAGGTTCATTGGACTTCCATTTGCCCCTGCCGTTCACAGGATCTTCGTTCGTGCCCGATCTGCCCAAAGAACTTCACCCAGAGAATCACAATCCGTCTGTTCCCGGACAAGGGCTTACCAAGGAAGAAGCGTTCCTCAGGATGCTTCATGGGCACTGGCGATACCTGCACAACCAGCGCCAAAACACAGAGACAACTCGGGAAGATCGCGAGCGGCACGCGGAGGGACAGTTCCCGTTCGCTGCTCTTCTGGGCTGCGCGGATTCAAGAGTCTCGCCGGAAGTCATTTTCGATCAGGCTCAGGGCGATCTGTTTGTGGTTCGCGTGGCCGGACATGTCGCGGGAGACTTTGAAATCGCGAGTCTCGAGTATGCTATCGAGAACCTGGGCGTGACACTCGTCATTGTCATGGGGCATGAGAAATGTGGAGCGGTCAAAGCTGCAATGCAGGGCGTGGATCCTCACGGTTACGTCGGACGGCTCATCAGCGAAATCGTGCCGGCCATCGAAGCATCACGTTCTGAGCCTGGCGATGCTCTTCAGAATGCGGTCCGCGCCAATGTGCGATCCTGCATCAGTCACCTGCCCGAACGAAGCGAGTGCATCCGGAATGCTGTGGCTGCCGGTCAGCTGCGTCTGATCGGACTGGTCTACGATCTTGCCAGCGGCGATATCGTGATCCACGAAACGCTGGGCTGAATCAACGGCAAAGCAATCGAGGCAGGAAGCTGGTGCGGGTGGTCGCGGCAATCAGCTTCCTGCCTTCTTTGTCTCAGATTCTTTGGGCCGTCACTAGCAGAAGTGAGCCCCCTTGGTGTTCACGTAGACGGCATAAAGTGACTGGCTGCCCGTCATGAACAGCCGGTTTCGCTTCGTGCCGCCGAAGCAGACGTTGCTGCAGATCTCCGGAAGCAGAATCTGCCCGATCCTTGTTCCATCTTCCCCGGCAAAAATGTGCACGCCGTCGTAGCCCTTGCCGACCCAGCCCGCGCTGGCCCAGATATTGCCCTGGATGTCGCAGCGGATGCCGTCAGCGAGTCCTGACTTCACTGTACCGTCGGGTAGTTCCAGGGTCATCGATGCAAACTCACGGCCATTCGCCAGAGTCTTGCCGTCAACCACGTCCCAGACTTTGATGTTCTTTGGAGCATCCTTGTAATGAGATGATCCTGTGTCGGCCGCGTACAGTTTCTTGTAGTCGGGTGAGAAGCAGATCCCGTTTGGCTTGAAGATCTCATCGGTCACTCGGACCACCTTGCCGGTGCTTGCTTCAATCCGATAGATCGCTTCTTTCTGGTATGGCTGGACAGAACCAGTATTGGCCAGCGTGCCTTCGTAGTCCATGAGGGAACCGTAACCAGGGTCGCTGAACCAGATATCTCCGTTCGGATGGACCACGCCGTCGTTGGGAGCATTTAGCGACTTACCGCCATAGGAATCAGCGAGCACCGTGCGTGTGCCGTCATATTCGTAGCGAGCCACTGTTCGCGTCTGGTGTTCGAAGGAAATCTGGCGCCCCTGCTGGTCGAACGTATTCCCGTTGCTGTTGTTCGCTGGATTGCGGATCACGGAAACATGGCCATCATCCTCCAGCCATCGCAACTGCACGTTGTTGGGAATATCGCTCCACACCAGATACTTGCCTGAACCGTTCCACGCTGGTCCTTCAGCCCACAGCATGTTCTTGCTGTGATACAGACGCTGAATCGGCGTATTGCCCAGCTTGAGTTTGTCGAATCGAGGATCGTGGGTCACCAGACGCGGGTCCGGATATCGCACGGGTGGAGCATCATCACCGAACTCATACTCATCCCCGGGCGCTGTCTTGATTGCGGTGAGTGTAGCGGCTGCTGTGGCCAGAAATGTTCGACGCCGGAACCCGGCGAGAGTCACGGGAGTGTTGCCAGCGGGAGGTACGTTCGGCATGAGGAGGCTCCATGAATTTGGTGGGAAGATCTGGAACGACAGACCCGAGATTGTGACGAAGTGTCAGCAAAACTCCCAGTCTCCCGCCCTGCCCCGGCTCGGCAGATCGTTGAGATTGCCTGAACCGGAACATCGCAAGCCGTTCGGTCGATTCTTGACACAGACTCACCGGAGGGCTCGCGCCCTTCCGCTACCAACGTGATGTTTCTGCGGACAAAATGCTCACGCCCTGCGGCGAATCGCAATCGATTGAATCACGTAGAAGAAGACGGGCGTCAGGAAGACTCCGAAGATCGTCACGCCGAGCATACCGGCGAAGACGGCTGTTCCCAGTGTTCGCCTCATCTCCGCACCAGCGCCCTGCCCGAGCACCAGTGGGACGACACCGAAAATGAACGCGAACGATGTCATGATGATCGGCCGAAGTCGCAGCTGGCAGGCTTCGAGCGTTGATTCATTCACCGGGACCCCTGCAACATTCCTTGCTCGGGCGTATTCGACAATCAGGATCGCGTTCTTACAGGCGAGGCCGACCAGAACAACGAAGCCAATCTGAGTAAAGATGTTGATATCCATTTTCGCCGCAATCACGCCCGCAATGGAACTCAACAAACACATCGGCACAACAAGAATCACGGCCAGCGGCAACGCCCAGCTTTCATACTGCGCGGCCAGAACAAGGAAGACAAGGATTACGGCGAGCAGAAACGCGTACATGGCCGTGTTTCCCGCCAGCTGCTGCAGGAAGGCAAGCTCCGTGTACTCCACCTTCATCGCCGGTGCCAGCTGAGTCTCCGCTACGTCCTTCAACGCGGTAATGGCCTCCCCGGAACTCGCACCAATAGCCGTCTCGGCATTGACATAGGCGGCCGGATACAGGTTGTGGCGAATGATCATCAGTGGCCCCGTTACGGGATTCACTTTGATGAATGTTGCCAGAGGAACGCTGCCTGCCGTGGGGCTCGACACATACATCCGGCGCAGGTCGCTGGTCTGCATACGATACTGAGCATCCGCCTGAACATTGACCTGCCACGTTCGACCAAATCGATTGAAGTCATTCACGTACAGCGAACCGAAATTCACCTGCAGTGCGTTGAAGATATCGGCCATCGAAAGACCCATTTTTCGTGCTGCATCTCGGTCAATATCCAGCTCCAGCCACGTTGTGGAGGCTCGAAAGCTGGAAAAAAGGTCACGCAGTTTCTGGTTCGTCAGTCCATCTTCAACGATCGCCTGACAGACAGATTCCAGCACAGGAAGACCGTTATCTCCTCGATCCTGCACGACGATTCGGAATCCTCCCGCAGTGCCAAGTCCTTCAATGGGCGGTGCTCCCAGAATGTTGAAGTCCGCGTCCTGGATCTCTTCTTCAAAACGCCGCCGAAGTTCCGCTGCAACCGCATCCGCCGTCTGACCGGAACGAATGCGGGAATCAAAATCATCCAGCATCACGTACATGGAGCCAAAGTTCGGAGCATTCGTGTTCAGCAGCAGCGACTGCCCTGCGATCGCCACGGTATGTCGAACTCCGGAGATCGATCCCGCGAGCTTTTCGGCTTTCTCCATGAGCGACTGAGTCCGTTCAAGTGAGGCCGAATCGGCAAGTCGCACGTTTAAAACCAGGTAGCCTTTATCCTGAGCCGGAATGAAGCCGGTAGGAGTCTGCTGAAACAGATGCCATGTCCCGTAGACCATTCCGCCATACAGCAGAAGGACCAGAGGACTCGCTTTCAGCATCAGACGAACGGACCAGACGTAACCATCGGTCGTCCAGCCGAAGACGCGATTGAAGGCCGCAAATCCAAACCCAAGGATGCGATTCACAAGGCCAGCGATCAGAAGCACTGCCACAAGGCACAGAGAAGCGGCGATCCACGGCCATGCCGCTGCGGGAATCCGCTGAAAGAACTCGATTGATGCAACCGCCTGCTGCAGTCGAGTCCCCAGCCATGCATAGCCCGCCCAGCCAGCAAGCAACGCGAGACCCGGGCGAGGAAGTGCGTCCTGGTATTGGCCTTTCTCACGAGCCTTCAGGAGCAAAACGGCGAGCGCCGGACTGAGCGTCAATGAGTTAAAGGCGGAGATCAGTGTCGAAACTGCGATGGTAATCGCGAACTGGCGAAAGAACTGCCCGACCACACCACTGATGAAGGCACAGGGAACGAAGACGGCTGTCAGCACAAGTCCCACAGCGATCACCGGGCCAGCAACCATCTCCATGGCCTTGATCGCAGCATCGCGAGGTGACATGCCATGTTCAATATTGTGTTCGACCGCTTCGACGACCACGATCGCGTCGTCAACGACGATGCCGACGGCCAGTACCAGTCCAAACAAAGTCAGTGCATTCAGGCTGAATCCAAATGCGACCATCGCAGCGAAGGTGCCCACGATAGCAACTGGAACCGCCACCAGCGGAATAATGGCCGGACGCCAGCCCTGCAGAAACACCAGTACCACAATTGCGACCAGAATCACGGCATCCCGGAGCGAAACAAACACTTCCCGCACGGACTCCCGGATGAACGGCGTCGTGTCATAGACAATCGCGTAATCAACTCCTTCAGGAAAGCGCGTCTTCAGTTCATCCATGCGTCTTCGAATCTCTTCCGCAACTTCCAGTGCGTTGGAACCGGGAAGCTGATAGATCGAAAGTGCGATGGAGGGCTGAGTATCGAGGGTGCAGACCTGATCGTAGGCCGTTGCTCCCAGCTCGATTCGAGCGACATCTCTCAGGCGAATCATCCGTCCCTGGCCGTCGGAGCGGATCACCATGTCGCCAAACTGGTTTTCGTCGGTCAATCGCCCCAGCGTGGTCATTGTGTACTGGAAGACCTGGCCACTGGTCGTTGGCTGCTGTCCAATCTGTCCGGCGGCGACTTGAGTATTCTGCTGTTCGATGGTTCGAAGCACATCCTGAGTACTGATCCGACGCATCGCCATCTGCTGAGGATCCAGCCAGACTCGCATGCTGTAATCTCGCTGCCCCAAAAAGGAAATGTCTCCGACTCCCGGGACTCGAGACAGTTCATCACGCATCTGGATCGTTGCGTAGTTGCTGAGGTAAAGATTGTCGCGCGAGCTGTCCGGAGAAAACAGATTCACGATCATCAGAATGCCGGGCGCTTTCTTTCGCACCGTGACACCACGCCGCTGTACCAGATCCGGAAGTGTTGGCTGAGCCAGCGCGACACGGTTCTGGACGAGGACCTGAGCCAGATTCAGGTCTGTGCCGGGAGCAAACGTGACCGTCAGCGTGTACGTTCCGTCGTTCGTGCACTGCGACGACATGTACAGCATGTCCTCAACGCCGTTCACCTGCTGTTCAATCGGCGCTGCCACGGTATCCGCGACGACCCGTGCATTCGCACCAGGGTACATCGTCGACACTTCCACCGTCGGCGGCGCGATCTCGGGATACTGAGTGATTGGGAGCGTAAACGCGGCGATTCCACCGGCCAGCGTGATCACCACGGACAGGACGGTCGCAAAAATTGGACGATCGATGAAAAAGCGTGAGAACATTCGGGGAGGGTACTCACAAGGTGTGCGGTTCGCAATTCGCAGTCACCCTTGTCTCAAGCGGCCCGGGGCCATTCATGAGCGGATAATCACCCTGTCACGGTCTCGTCTGAGCGGTGGAAAAAAGGCTGAAGTTCGAACGCTGGAGGTCGATGGAGGCATCCCGATTCCTGGCCGCGATGCCGTTCGGGGAAGTTGTCGGCGATGGTCGACATGATGCGGGTTCGCCCGAACTTGAATCATTCCGGAGAGATTCTTCGAAGGAGAACCAACCGACGTTCAGCGGGACGGTTCAGTGAAACTCTGCAGCATCGAACGGAATTGTCGGCTGCGAAAACCTCAACGCGCTCCGTGAAACCACTCGGGACTTTTTTGAGTGGCAGTGGCGATCTGCAAAAGTGAGTCGCCTGACAGGTGGTAGGTTTAACTTGCTTTGAGAAGCCGGTGCGGTCTTCGTGCGCCGAACGACCGTCACCTCTGGAAAACTTCCCCGCCTTACTTGAACAGGATCTTCCCGATGAGCAAAGCCAAGCCGTTCCTTTTCGGCACAGCGCTCGGCGCGTCGGCCATGTTCTTTTCTCTTCAGTATCACGTCGTTCATTCACACGACGGCTTTCAGGTGATTCCTCGAACGCCACAGCAATCCATTGGGCTCGCCTACACCGACATTCGCGGCTGGACCCCGTCACAATGGACGGATCGTCCGGAGCTGGCTCGAGCGCTGATGGCTCATGGCTCATCTGACCTGATTGCGGAATCTGTCGCGTCCACGCTGGCTGACAGTGTGACGGAAGATTCCTCAACGCTGGATGAACTTCGCAACTTCCTGAACAACCCGAAGAAGAAGGAATCTGATGAATCCGACGGGCTGCTCAGAATCCCGGGCAGCAGCAAACGCAGCGATGCACCAGGGTTCTCCGATAACAGTTCGCCAATTCCATTTCCTCAGGATCTGACTCAAAAGGAAAACTCTTCGTCACCAGCGGATCCGTTTCGCGATGCTGATGATCAGCCAAAAGGATCTCGAACTTCTGCGCCGGGAACTTTGGCCGACAGCCGATCGTCTCGATTCACGGTCGATGACGTGCTGAACGGTCTAAAGGAAGACGAAGAAACAACCGACGTCTTCAAGCCGGTCGAAGAACCCGCTCCAAGACGATCTGGTCCAGGAAGCAGCACTTCGACAAAGCCGAAGTCCGGAACGACCCAGAAGTCGATTCTGGACGAAGCGAAAGAGATGGAAGACCGGATCTTTGGAGGATCCGACGAGAAGGCCTCAGGCAGTTCGACAGCCCCGAGAGCTTCTTCCTCAAAGAACCCGACAACAACCTCTCGCCCTTCCGGCACGACATCTCCGTCAAAGCCAAGGACGCAGAACGACTACGGCTTTGACGAAGTCGCGACTGAGCTGGAGAATCGCGCACAGGATGTTCTGAGCCGAGCCGAAGAGGCTGCGAAATCGAAAGCGGCCGACATGACGGACTCCGCCAGCAGTTACGTGCGAGAGCGAGCCAGCCAGTTGCCCGAATCCGCAAAGAACGCCGTCAGATCCAGCGAACCGAAGATCCCCGCTGACTTCGACCCGTTTCTTGAGTAGCCGTTTGCTTGGCAAATTTTGTAGATCACTCAGCGTGACGCACAGGAGTGACACATGTTGAGCGGCCAAACCGCGCGACTGCGCGGTTTAGCCGCTCAGTTCATTTCCTGACCGCTGTCGAATCTTCCGCCGGAGATTTTGGACATCGTCACCGTTTCAACCAGACGACGCGTTGTCAGGTTGAGCACAAATGTCGTCGCAGCGATGTCTGCGGCTGGTAACGCTCGATTGTTGCGTTAAGTCGCCTTTGTGAGTTCTTCATCGAACAGTGTTGGTTACGGACGCCGTACCTCCAGCGTGACGAAGATTCGAAGCGCGTCTCGAGCATTCTCCGTCCGGATTTGGTATACGATGTGCTCTGATCGGGCTGGAGCCGGACGACTTCGTGTTTTAAGGTGAAGACTGCAAATGAACTGAGGAATGGAGAACGAGCCATGAATCGTGCCGCGGGACAGATTGATCAGCACTGTGCTCTTTTGCATCATCGACCAGGCAACTCTCGTCTCCGCTTTTTGCGACTTGGAGTCGTGTTCTGCCTGCTGATGCTGTTCTCCAGGGCAACGTCTGCTGCCGGTCCGGTTGGGATCGGCTGGACTCCGTTTGGGGTGCAGACAACGGCCGGTTATGTTGGTCCGGACGGCAAGCTCGTCCTGTTTGATGGCGGTGCCGCTGGGTGGGTTGTTCGTCCTGCCGTGTTTCCTCATCCTTTGGTTCCGGGAGCCCCGGTGGCCTTCCTTCCGCAAGCAGCTGGAGCGACGTGGCCGACCGTCATAACGGTGAATCCCGCAAACAAGCTGGTCAGGATCGTCAATGGCGGGGTGATTCAGCCATTGCAGCCTGCTTTGAACTTTCCGGTAGGCGCGCAGATTGAGCATTCATCACTGGGCGGGGGTCATATGGTCTTCGCTGTCGACGGGCCTGGCGATCTGTGGGCCGTGGACCCGGCGACGGCCGTGGCTCATAAACTGAATACGTCGGGCGAGACGTTTCCTCATGGATGTTCCGTCACCGCGGTGGCACATGGAACGAGTTATCACGTCTGTGCGGTCGATCATTTTGGGACATTGTGGTACTACAACGGCAATGGCGGCGTGTGGTCGGGAGTGGCCATTGGCGGAGGGCTTTTACCCGGATGTGGAGTGGCCGCGGAGATTTTTCCGTTCAACCCTGATCCGGTTCTTCGTTTGAATGTTGCGATGGTGGATGCCGCTGGTCAGCTGTTGTTGTTCAGCAAGCGAACGGGAATGCCGTGGGATGCTCCGATCGTTCTGGCGAACGGGCAGAATCCTGGTTCGTTGCTGGAGCTCGGGAATTCTGCATTTGGCCCGATGGTGTCGACGATCAGTGCCGGGGGCGATTGGAATGTGTGGATTCGAACAGGCGGTGCCTGGACTCCACATCTGGTCGGGGCTGGTTTCCTGATGGGCGCGCCGATCGCTTGTGCCCCGGCAGTTGGCACGGTGTTCACTGTGGATCCGCTGGGGAGACTGGTGTGTGCGAATTGGTCGGGTTCGGCCTGGACAACCGGGTATGCGATGCCGGCCTTGAGTTATTCTCCAGTGCTTGTCAGCCGCAAGTTCATTCCCAATCCGGATCTTCCGCCTGCGAAAGTGACTCTGCGAAATACCGGCAAAGATCCGTTGCTGGTGCAGGTCGTTGATCTGCTGGATCCTCGACAGCCACCCGAGCACAAGATTGAGACATCCGGACAGTTGGACCTTGAGCTCAAAAGAGAAGCCGGTGGTGTTCTGGAAGAAGTCTTCCTGGTCCCCGGCCCCGCGGGAACTCTGCTTGAACAGACTGCTTCACATCCGATTCCACCAGTCCAGAGATACTCGCTGGTTGTCTGGGAGAATCGGGAGACCTACAAGGTACTGCCGTTCAAGAATCCGCGCAAGGGAGCTCCGAAGGAGCAGACAGAAGGGTTCACACGCCGCTCCAACGTGAGTCTCGGAGTCATTCCTGTTCCCCCCGGTGCCCTGCTCCGCGACCAGGAAATCATGGACGTCGTCCAGCTCACCAAACGCCTCAACAACCCCGGCGCCGTGATGCATTTTGCCAGGCCGCTGGATCAGCCTGGCACTCCATAATTGGTCCGCGAGTTCGACATGATTCAGCATCGTTTGAAATCGGAGGGCTTCAGCGTCGAATTCAGCGAGACGGATCTGAGTATCCCAAAGAGTATCCGACGCCTCGATGCGACATCGGCTCGACAAAGTCGATCAGGCGTCACAATTGAAGGAGCCATGTTCGCGGTTGCATTCGCACTGCCTCACGGCCTTCCCGATACTTTGCCTGTTATTGATCTGCCGGGGCCTTTGCCAGTCGATCGCTGGCGTGGATGGGGCCTTGCGGCCACAATGCCAATGACGCTTGCTTGACGATGGGCGTCTGGGACCGTGTTGCTATAGCTTTGATCGGAGCCTCCTGTGATGGCTTTCAGAACTGTGTTGAAACTCGCTCTTGCCTGGACGGTGTTGACCTTATCACATTCAACTTCGCGCGCTCAGGATGAGATTCAGTTCAATCGCGATGTGCGGCCGATTCTGTCTTCGAACTGCTTTGAGTGTCATGGATTTGACGCGAAGCATCGTGAAGGGAATCTTCGGCTGGATGTGGCGGAGGGTGCCTTTGCGGAGCACGAGGGGCGAACAGCGATCAAGCCGGGGAATGTCGAAGCCAGCGAAGTCTGGAAGCGAATTACCTCGGACGATCCCGATGCAGTGATGCCTCCGCCGTCTTCCAAAAAGAGTCTCACGGCGGAACAGAAAGACGTTCTACGACGCTGGATTCAACAGGGTGCGCGTTATCAGAAACACTGGGCGTTCGAAGCTCCGGCGCCGGCTGAGCCTCCGGCGGTGACAGACGCTGCGTGGGTCAGGAATCCGGTGGATTCCTTTATCATGCGTCGGCTTGAAGATGAGCATCTTCATCCGCAGCGAGAAGCGGATCGGGAGACATTGATTCGACGAGTCTCATTCGTGCTGACCGGATTGCCTCCGAAGGTCAGTGAAGTTGACGAATTTCTGAGCGACAAATCTCCCGACGCGTACGAGAAGATGATCCAGCGGTATCTGGATTCTCCGCGGTATGGCGAAGAGCAGGCACGGCACTGGCTGGACGTGGCTCGCTACGCGGATACTCACGGCCTGCATCTTGACAACGAACGCGAAATGTGGGCATATCGTGATTGGGTGATCAAAGCCTACAACTCGAACCTGCCCTTTGATCAGTTTACGACCTGGCAAATCGCGGGCGACCTGTTGCCAGATGCAACGCTGGATCAGAAAGTTGCGACGGGATTCAGTCGCTGCAACGTGACGACCAGTGAAGGCGGTGCCATCAATGAGGAGTTTTTGTATCGCTATGCGGTGGATCGCACCAGCACGACGATGCAAACATGGATGGGGCTGACGGCCGGATGCGCTGTGTGTCACGATCACAAGTATGATCCGGTGACGACCAAAGACTTCTATTCGATGTACGCATTTTTCTATTCAGCGTCGGATTCCGGCATGGATGGGAACATCCGCGATACGGCACCATTCATCAAGGTGCCGACACCACAGCAGGCTTCCGAGCTGGAAGTGGCAAAGACGCGTCGAGCGGAAGCAGAGAAGCTGCTGGATGAAGCTGTGGCGAAGTCGGAACCGACTGTCGACTGGTCCGCCGCTGGATCGTCTGACGCGCGGGCGATTGACGACTCCATTCTGGATGATCGTTTTCCCCTGGGAACTCGGACTCGCAACACGTCTCGCAATGCGGCCGTTTGGCTGCTTGATCCGGTTCCGGCGCCGAAGTCAGGTCGACGAGTTCTCGAACTGGCCTATGGATCAAAGTACGATCTGACAGTGGAACTCACGCTGATTCCCGTGGTGATCCCGGAACAAGGCAAGCTCACGCTTTGGGTGCGAGTTGATCCGTTCCATCCGCCGAAGTCGTTTGTTGTACAGTTCGATGATGGGGCGAATCGGCGAGCAATCTGGTCTGATGAAACAGACGAAGATCGCAAGGCTGCCGGCTATATGGGACCAATTCCGGCTGGTGACCAATGGGTTCAGCTGGAAGTACCCTTCGAAAAGTTCAAGGCTAAACCTGGTGCTCGTATCAAGAGCGTGACGCTGATCCAGGATGGCGGAAAGATCTGGGTCGACGATCTTCGAATTGTCGGGCTGCAGCCTTCGAACACCGATCCGCTGGCGAGTTTCAGCGAATGGTGGAAGGTCAGCAAGGGAAGCAACCCGGATGGAATCGGTGGTGGTCTGAAAGGTCTGTTGACTGGCGGTCCGAAGGAGGATGCTCCTCAGGATCAGCTGGCAGAACTTCGGCGATTCTGGATGAAGAATGTTCAGCGATCGAACGACGCTGCTTATGCCGAATCGCGACGGACTTTCGAGGCGGCGGCGAAGGATGTCATCGCGCTGGAGGATTCGATCCCGGGGACATTTATCTTCACGGAACTTGAGAAGCCTCGCGATGCCTTCGTGATGCTTCGAGGGCAGTACGACAAGCCGGGGGACAAAGTCGAACCGGCCGTGCCATCGGACTTTCCGCCTCTTCGTGACGAAACCGGAGCCGTTCTTTCCGGGCAGCGTCGAGCAACTCGGCAGGATCTGGCTCGCTGGTTCGTCTCCGACGAGAATCCTCTGACCGCGCGAGTCACAGTGAATCGTCTGTGGCAGCAGGTGTTTGGGACGGGACTGGTGAAGTCGAGCGACGACTTTGGGACTCGCGGTGATCTTCCAAGTCATCCCGAGCTGCTGGACTGGCTGGCTCTGGAGTTTCGTCGTTCCGGATGGGACCAGAAGGCCATGTTTCGGCTGCTGCTGACATCCGCCACGTTTCGTCAGGATTCTGCCGCGACGTCTCAGATTCTGCAGGTGGACCCGGAGAATCGGCTGCTGTCGCACGGGCCTCGTTTTCGACTGGATGCAGAGCAGCTGCGAGACAACGTGCTTTATGTCAGCGGGCTGATGGATCTGACGATGGGCGGTCGGGGAGTTCAGCCGTATCAGCCGCCGGACATCTGGGAACCCGTCGGCTACGAGAACAGCAATACTCGTTTCTACCTGCAGGATCACGGAGCGAGTCTGTATCGTCGCAGCGTTTACTGCTTCATGAAGCGTACCGCGCCGCCTCCGTTCATGACCAACTTTGACGGTCCGAACCGTGAGCAGTTTTGTACGCGACGCGAGCGAAGCAATACTCCGCTTCAGGCTCTTCAGTTGATGAACGACGTGCAGCACTTTGAAGCCGCCCGAGCACTTGCGGAGCGAGTCCTGAAAGAAGGCGGCCAGACGGAAGGAGAGCGAATTCAATTCCTGTTCAGAACCGTGCTGGCTCGCCGCCCGGATCGCATCGAAGAGCAGATTGTCTCCGAAGCAATAATGAATCAGGTGCGTCATTTCCAGAATCAGCCGGAAGAAGCGGCGAAGGTCATCCGAAACGGCGAGTCAGCAGTAGACTCGAAGCTTGACGCGCTGGAACTGGCTGCATGGACGATGACGAGCAACCTGGTGCTGAATATGGACGAGACGGTGAGTCGTAACTGAAGAACGGCGCGAAATTGCGGAGCGAGTGAGCGGCACGGCGTGCCCCGTCCTGTGCCGCGAAAACTCGAGGATTCGCGTCGTTCCGAGTCCTTCCGCTGCGTGTCGCGGATTGTACTCGGCGGCTCCCCTGCCCTTCGAACTTGAGAGGCGTTGGTCGCTATCTGGTCGGATGGAGCGAACGAAAGAAGAACGGCTCACCCGTCGCTTCGGGAGCGGAATGCATGCGGATGCTCATCAGCATGCCTATTCCGGCCCACGTGGAGATCAGACTGCTTCCGCCATAGCTGCACAGTGGCAACGTGGTTCCAGTGATCGGAAGAATCCCGACTGTCATGGCCGTGTTCAGAATGGCCTGTTCGGCGATCAGCGTTGTGATACCGATTGCCACTAAACGTGCCCATGGTTCCTGTGCCGACTGAGCAATAGACAGAGCCTGAAAAATCAGCATGCAGTAGCACAACATCAATGTCGCGCAGCCAGCGAATCCGAGTCGTTCTCCGATCATGACGAACACGAAGTCCGTGCGCGACGCAGGCAGCTGCCACGCTGCCGGATCATCCACTGGCGGCACAGGTTCAGTGATGCTGCCGTAGAAGCCGCCAAGTGCCAGAACCTGCTTGGACTGATGCAGGTGAAAGCCGTCGCCAGTTGGTGTTCGGCCACCGTCCTGCTGAGTGAAAACCGTCACGATTCGCGACTTCTGCTCGGCACTCATCTGAGTCCACAGAAGCGGAACGAACGCGATCAGCACGAGCGTTGCATTCCCAAGATGACGAACGTTGGCCCCTGCCGAAAGCAGCATGACCAGCAGCACGGGAACAAACAGAAGTGCCGTGTCCAGGTCCGGCTCACGAATGATCAGCAGCATCGGGATGATGGCCATCAGCGCGGGAACCAGGAGTCCGCTGACGGTTTGCTGTGTCCTTCGGTGCATCAGCCACAGAGCAAGCGCCAGAATGAATGTCATCCTCGCTGGTTCGCTGGCCTGAAGATCAAAGAATCCCAGCGGAATCCATCGTCGCGATCCATTCACCGGCGGCATCAGAAGAGTGACTGCCAGCAGACCCAGGGACAACACAAAAAGGGGCGTGCTCCATGGTCGAATCAATCGGAACGGCGTCATGGCGACCAATGCACAAACAGGCAGAGCCAGAAGCAGCCAGATCATCTGCCGCTCAACCAGCATCGTGCGTCCATACAGCTCATCGGCTCGCAGTAAGCCGCACAGTCCCAGCAGCGTGATACCCAGGCTGCTGAAGAGCAGGAGCCATGGAATTCTGCTGAGAGTGGATGTTGTCATAGGACGTCGGGACTGAGTTACCAGGGCATTTCCATCATGTCAGCAATCTGCGCGGCCAGACGACTTGCGGCTTCCTGCTGAGCTGTCGCCAGGGATTGACCGACTTCCGGTGCGAAAGAAACATTGCTGACCGACTGTGACAACGCGCTCCCGAGCGGGAACGTTCGCTGCTGAAGGATCTGACCACTGCGACGATCGACCCATGTCACTTCCGCTCCGACCATCAGCTGAACTTCGCGGGGGTCATCGAACCGAGTTTCGCTCAGCGGGTTCTTGCGAATCTCCACGATCCGTCCGCGAAGAATGGTGTCAGCCGTCTCAGCATCGTCCAGACGATACCCGCCTCGGGTTCGTATTTCCTTCTGCACAGCTTCGGTCAGAAGATAGTCCACGTTACGCCGAAACGAGGTGTTCTTGAAGACGGGCACATGCACCGTTCGAACTCCCTGAACCGCAGGCGTACCCAGCATGTATCCGCAGCCTGAGGCTGCAGAGAAGCAGAGGAACGCCAGGATCAGAAGGGATCGGTTCATGGTCAGAGTCGGACGCGTCCGCTGGTTCCGGGGTCACTCACGGCCTTGACGGGCTCACCGCCACGATCCAGGGAAGGCAGAGGTTCGTTGGCCGGCAGTGTTTCGATGAACTCCAGGACTTCAGGCAGCCCCTGAAGTTCCTTTCGATCAATCTCCATCAGAATTCGACGGGCTTCTTTGGCGTACCCGGTATCCGGGTATTCTGCAATCAGTTTGATGCACTCGATGGCAACGAACTTTGGCTTACCCTTCTTCTGAGCATACTCCACTTTGGCCCAGTGTCGTTCTGCTTCCTGCAGGTAGAGTTCGTCCAGGTCCTTGCGAAGCTGCTGGCGGTGGCTGGAAACCGGGAACAACTGCAGTGACTGTTCCTTCAGCTTGCGAGCGCCTTCCAGATCCTGGCCTTCATAGTAAGGACCCTGGTAGCTCATTTGCTTCACGTGAGCACCAAGCACGAAGGCTGACTCGAGGTGAGGACTGTCAGGGTATTCTTCGCGAAGAATTTCGAAGTAGCGATCTGCTTCCACGTAGTTCTGATGGCGCTGATAATAGGTCGCGGTCAGCATCAGAGCATCATCGGCCAGCGGACCGGTCGGGTCATTCATCCAAATGGACTTCAGAGAACGCAGAGCATTTCCCTGCGTATCAAAGATCGGGCGTGAACGGTCGTGGAAGTTCGGCAACAGGGGAACTCGAAGCGTTGGATCGCGAGGCTTTTCCGGTGGCTCTGAATTGTCTTCCACCACCTTCTCGCCGCTGACCTGCATGATTTCCGTCTTCGCAACGGGTTCTGCGATCTGCAGCCATTCCTTGCCGATGAAGAACAGGCGTCGTGTGGCCGGTTCGACATAGCGAGTGGACGGATAGTCTTCGAACAGCTGGTCGTAGGAATCCTGAGCCTTTGCATACTTGCCCTGAGCGAAGTAGGACTCGGCCAGGTAAAACTGAGCTTCCTCGCCCAGTGTGGATTCCTTGAATTTTTTCGCAGCCTTCTTGCTGAGCTTGATGGCTTCGTCGTAATTGCCGCTGTCGAAGGCTGAGCGGCACATTTCAAGCTGCCGGCGTTCTTCCGGAGAGAACTTTCGGCCCATCTCGAGAGGCGACTCTTCGTTGTACAGCGCGCGTTCGAGAGGACCCTTGACGCTGGAAATGCCGGGGAACTTTGTCATCCCGAACATACCGGACTCTTCATCGCGCTGAAACGCACTGCAGCCGGAAAGCAGCATGACAGCCACACAACCAACGAACAAACGCAGGCCGTCTCGATTCGTGGATCGAGATGCTTCAGCCGAATCCGTTCGGCGGTGACGCATCCTGCGCTGTTGCATTGTTGATGACTCGTTTGAAGGCTTGTGCGTTGGTTCCAGGGAGCCGTTTACATCTGCAGGTAACGCAGAGTCGCTGGCTTTCGTCCCATGGCATTTGTGATCGCAGAAACCGCCAGCTTATGACACTCTTCTGTCTGTTCTTTGGTCAGTCGAATTCGGGCCGCGAGCTCTGCAGAGTTTTCTGTCAGTCGCCTGAGAATCTCTATAGACCCCGACGACACGGAAGTTCCCGCATACTCTTCGCGGCGACACGAGTGACACAACAAACCGCCCTGACTGACCCAGTGAGCAAATCGTCCATTCTGCTCGACAGGGCAACCACAAACGGAACATTCGAACAAGTTGGGAAGAAGGCCAATGTGCTGAAGAAGGGAGATTTCGAAGTGAACAACAAGTGTGGAGGGCTGAGTTTCTGCAGAGGAAAGCAGCGAAAGTGCTGACTTTGCCAATTCAAAAAGCTCAGGGAACGGGTCAAAGTCCTCAGTGAGTGAACTCAGCAGTTCTGCGATGTAGTATCCCGCATAGAGCCGGCTGAGTCCGTCTTTTGATCCACTTTGCTGTGGCTGAAAACGTGACGTAAGTCGTGCCTCAGTCAGCAAATTCAGGGTCCCTGCAGACTTCCGAATGAAGACTACGCGACATTCGGAAAGGAGGTCAAGAGCAGCATCGAATGGCCCCCGGATGCGTTTAGCGCCCTTCGCGAGGGCCGCGAATTTGCCAAATTCCCTGCTGAAAAACGTAATTACGCGGCTGGATTCACTGAAATCCACCTGACGAATGACGATGGCATCGGCCTTTTCGAGCGACACGGATTGGTTCCGTTGAGGATCAAGTTGATGACAGCGGAAACCGGAGTGACCGACTTTTGCTGGTGAGCACAGCCTGTGGCAGTGTTGGCTTCCTGATGATCGAAGTCTACTTGATTTCTTCGTCGCGAATATAGTCATGACAGGCAATACAGGTAGCAGTCAGTTGCTGCTGAAACCACGCGGCTCCGGCAAGATGCTTGTCTTTCGCTTCCAGTTCGAGTCTCGCGGCCAGCCGCATGAATTCCATGCGGAAGTGCTCATACACTTCCTCGTCGGATTTGGTTTTCTTCCAGCCCTTTGGCGGATCAAGGCTCATCAGTTTCAGGTCTTCCGCTGCTTTTTCGATCGCATCGAAATCATGTGTGACGAGCCCTTTCAGGATGGTCTCGGCATGATTCAGTTTCTCTTCCATCAGGTTGTCGATCGGTTGCGTGGACGGTCGTCGCGGTTCTACCTGAACCGGAATCGGGACGACTGGTTCCTGAGAAACAGTCTGGCGAAGAGAGAAGCCGGTAACTCCGGACAGAAGGAGGATTCCAGCAGACAGCACAAGTGAAATCTTCACAGTGGCCTCCATGACTCAGCATTGAAGAAGACTGTTCTCTGAAGCAGACAGGTTCAGAGTGACGGTTCCTTTTAGCGGAATGCCCGGCTGAATGGAGCGCGAGATCGTGCTGTGAAGAATGGCGAGTCAGGAACGCGCGATCTGGCGCAGTTGGTGAGGATTTAAGTGTGCGAAAATGGCTCAGCTGCTGAGCGCTTCAGCCACGTTGGTGCGATAGGCGGTCATTGCAGGGAGGAACCCGACCAGTGCGGCCAGTGCGATCAGAACCGGGAAAAGAACGGATTCCCAGACGTTCAGCGCCCATGGATTGATCAGCAGTCCTGTTTGCTGGATCACCCATGGAGCTGCGGCGATCGCAAGTCCATGGCCAACCAGCCATCCAATGACGCCGCCACCAAGGCACAGCAGAGTTGATTCGCCCAGAATGATTCCGAACACATGCATCCGCCCTGCTCCTAGCGCTCGCATGATGGCAATCTCTTTACGGCGGTCCGACATGGAATTGTAAATGCTGACAAAAATCCCAACGCCTGAGACCAGAATAATGATGGCGATCAGGACAATCATGGCCTTCTGGATGTTGCCGAGCAGTCCGGTCACAAGTTTGTGAATGGGACGAACAGGATTCACCGCCATGGCCTGGAAGCCCTTCTGGATTTCCGCCGACAGCATGACAGAATCGAACGGGGTTTCAGGGCGAGTCTTCACGAGGATCGCGGTGACTTCCTTCATTGCATCGGGAGAAGAGTGGGAATGGTCATGGTGGTCATGGCCGCCCGATTTTGCTTCGCGGGCTTTGACTTCGTCAAGCTGCTTCAGAGCCACGGCCAGTCGCTCTGGGTCAGCCGCATAGAAGTCTCTCAGTCGTTTTTCCACTTCCGCGACGGGCTTTTCGTGTCCTGCAATGGCGTAGAAACCCTCCAAATTCAGGAACACGGTGCGGTCATTCGCGGTGCCTGTTGGAGCCAGCACAGCAACGACCGTGAACTTTTCGTCATGAACATGCCCGCTCTCTGCTCCGCCATGCACGATCGTAAACTGTGATCCGACATCCCAGCCGTTCTGACGAGCCACCTCGGCCCCAATGATGGTGTCGAACAGTCCGTTGATGCGTTTGCCACGGATTCGAAAGCTCTGCCCCGGCATGTACTCATTTTCAAAGTACTCCGTCGTGGTGCCAATGATCGGGAACGAACCTTCCTGAGTCACATCGCCGAACGCCAGTGGCACTGCAGAGATGATGCGACGATCTTTTTTGAGCTGATCAAGATACATGTAGGGAAGATTCTCAATGGGTGGCTGCATCCGATAAACTGCGCTCAGGACAAGCTGCAGATCGCTTCCTTTGGGGCCGATGATCAGGTCATAGCCGATACTGCGCTGAGTAAACGCGCTGTCGACGGCTCCGAACATGACCAGAACGAGAACCATCAGCATCACTCCCAGCCCGATGCTGAGTGCTGTCAGTGATGAAGCAAGTCGGCGCTGAAGCAGGCTTTTCCACGCGATCGTCAGAAGGTTCATAGCGCAGGTCACACGAAAGGAGCGAAGTGTCGGAAGTCACAGGATGCGGTGGGCAGAGCGATCGTCCGGGATCGTTACAGGCAGAGTTCCGGATGATTAAAGTCCTGAAGTCGTTCGACCCGTTTGAAGGTCGATGCCACGTCCATGGAATGGGTCACCATCAAAAGTGACACGTTATGGTCGCGGCAGGTATCTCGGATCAGATCCAGGATCAGCTGCTGATTCGCCGGGTCGACGTTGGCAGTGGGTTCATCGGCCAAAAGCAGAACGGGCTTGTTTGCAAGTGCCCTGGCCACTGCGACTCGCTGCTGTTCACCGACGGACAGTTTGGAAGGAGAGTGATTCAGGCGATGTCCCAGCCCGACTCGCTCCAGCAGCTTCTTTGCGAATTCACGATCAGCGCTTTTGCCGGAGAATGCCATGCCAAGCATCACGTTTTCCAGAGCGGTAAACGCAGGAAGCAGATTAAAAGTCTGGAACACAATCCCTATGCGATTGGCGCGATATCGGTCACGAACAACCTCGGGCATTGTGGCAATGTCGCGACCATCCACGACAACGCTTCCCGAATCCGGCGTCAGGATTCCCGAGATGATATTCAGCAGCGTTGTCTTGCCCCCGCCGCTGGCACCGAGCAGTGCAACCTGTTCACCCTGCTTCACCTCAAAACGGTCAATTCCCAGCACAGGCAGTTTTCGGCCATTGGGTTCGACGTACGATTTGCGAATCTTCTCAAGCAGCAGTGACATTTGGTCAATCCAGAAATTCCATCGGGAAGCCTCGACGCCAGCAGGACGGTATCGAGCGACGGGAACATAACAAACCCGGCCGAACGACGCGAGTTGCACTGCCGAACGCGTGCATTGACCAGTAGATGCACTCGTTTGGCTGGAATCCTACGTCCAGTGAAGCACATCTGATGGACCCCATTTGCCAGTTTTGCAATTTTGCCGCCGACGAGATTGTAGGCGAGTCATTACATGACTCGACCTTTGGAACGCTCAGGGAGGTGCCAACGGGGGGGATCAGGCTTGAGCTTTAATGATTGACGGAACAGAACTCGCCTCGGTGCGGCTCGCGAAGCTTTCGGTCATGGAATGACCGAGCTACGTGATCGCACCACGCCGGATCGGTAGCCTTTGGAGTTTCCATTTTCTATCGTGCCGATCTTGGAATTCCGTTGCTGATGTGTCCGTGTGCAAACGCGGGCGATTCAGCACCGAGATTTCACTAGTCACAACAGTGCTTAAAGGTAACTCGCCTTCCACCGGATCCTGCCATGCGATCACTCCCATCTGCTGTTCAAACCCTGACTTATTTTGCCAGTGTCTTCGCCGTGGCTGTATGTGTTTCCACCGCGCGGGCTCAGGATTGGAAATGGATTTCGGCCTCGGTGAATGAGGGGGCCGCGTCGGGCTGGTACCGCTGGGCAGTGGATCCAGCTGTTTTCGGCAGCAATGAGGCTCGACTGATGATTGTCAGCGATTCGAATTGCTCTGTTCATGTCAACGGACAGCGAGTTCTGAGGCAGAGCGGGTTTGATAAAGCGGACGGTGGTTTGCAGGCTCGAGGCATCGAGATCAAAACGCTGTTGCGAAACGGCCGGAACCAGATTGCTGTTGAGCTTCAATCCGAAACGACAAAGGGCTTCGTCGGAATTGCCCTGGTCTCCGTTCGAGACGACAAGACTGTCGATATTGGAGGCGGGTGGAAATCGGCGAAAGCGATGCCCCCTGTTGGCTGGCAGCAGACAGATTTCAACGATCGCGACTGGCCGGAATTGAAGCCCGTGAACGAACTGCCGATCGCAAACCTTGTGGTGAAGGCACCCACTGAGTTTGCTGCTCCCGTGGTAAAGGCGAGAGTTCGAAATGCTCTGCCTTTTGTCCTGGAAGACGGAGATCATGTTGCGCTGGTTGGTGCAACGTTCATTGAGCGAGCACAGCTTTTTGAGCACCTTGAAGCAACGCTGGCGGGAACACTTGGCGGAAAGAAAGTCACCTTTCGAAATCTTGGCTGGAGTGCTGATACGACGTTTGCCGATTCACGCGGGATCTTTGATCGACCGGATGTCGGCTATCTGCGAATGGTGGAGCATATTCGAGCCGAAGAACCTACGGTGGCCATTCTTTGCTACGGCCAGAATGAAGCACTGACAGCCGGGATGACTCCGGAAGCGTTTTCGCGACAGTTTTCGCAGCTGATTGAGGAACTCACTGCTTCAGGAATTCCCTGTGTTGTTGTCTCTCCGCATGAGCTGTTTCCCGCAGCGCCTCCGATCCCGTCGCCATCGCGTTTCAATTCTCGCATCCGAACTTACTCGGAAGCCGCGGGAAGCGTCGCACAATCGCACCAGCTTGCATTCGTGGACTTGTTTTCGGGGTTTCAGGACCAAATGAATTCTGTTGATCTGCTGATGGGCGTGACCCCGAAACTTCCCGCAAAAACTCACTCGGGCCACCTCACCGACAACGGAATGCACTTGAACGACCGTGGTTACGCCGCGGCGGCCCTGGTGTTCCGAGAACGATTTCTTGGCGTGCCCGTCAAGGTTCCTTCGATGAAGATCGATGTGGCTCAGAAGAGCGTGACGGGCGATGGTGTTACGATCAAAGAATCGAAGTGGTCAGATGACAAGCGTTTCGTGACCATCACATATCAGGAAGATGTCTTGTCCCCATTGGCCGTCCGAGTCTCAGTCGAAGGCGGGAAGCTGCAAAGCTCAGCAAAGACAGAAAGTGCTGCAAGGACACACGTCGTGCGGGAAGTCTCCGGGAAGCCCGTGTATGAATTGCTTTCCACAGACCAGTATCACGAACTTCTTTCTTTGATTACTCGAAAGAACGAACAGTACTTTCACCGCTGGCGTCCTCAGAACATCACGTACCTGTTTGGCTTCCGCAAGCACGAACAGGGAAACAACGCGGCCGATATCGCGAGGTTTGACCCGTTCATTCGAGATCTCGAGGCGAAGATCTTTGAGACACAGACGCCACGAGTGTCTACAGTCGAACTGGAACTTGTGCCATAGCCGGGATTGGTGGGGCCAATGGTTCCGCAGGGCTGAGCAGAGTGAACGTTGTTGCCATGAAACCCCGATTCCTGATTCTGATCGCTGCATTGATCGCTGTTGCCTCGATGACCGCATGGCGACTGGCAAATCCAATGCAGCGGGATGCCGTCATATTGGTGCCGGAGCAAATGCAGCCGGCACCGGGTTTTCAGCTTCTGGATCAGCACAATCGCCCCGTGCAGCTGGCCGGATATGTTAATCGTTATCGAGTCCTGCTGGCGTTCTTTGACGGCCAGAAGGGACTCGATGCGGACCCGCTGATGGTTCAGCTTCGTGAATATCATCCTGCACTCAAGCGAGCAGGAGTGATCGTGCTGGGAATCTCCACACCAATGTCCGGCACGAATAAAGATGCAGCGGCAGTCTGGCCGTTTCCAATCCTGCGTGACACAAACGCCGGTCAGCCGGATTCCTGTTGCTCCACATGGGGCTGCACGTTGCCTCTGAAAGATGGAGAAGTGAGTCCGCACGTTCGAAGTGCGCTGTTTCTCATTCGCCAGGATGGGCTGGTTCCGTGGGACGGCAAGCTGCCGAAACCCATCGCAGAACCCGAGTCCGCCGTGCGCCGGATCCTCAGCGGCGATTTGCCGTAGGCGAGTCATTCCATGACTCAGCCTGAGGTACGCCTGTGGTGCGGTATGCGCCAGCAGGCGGGTTTCACGTGACGATGAGTGTTGGGGGGCCTCCGAGTGAACAGTCGTCGCCGCGGAGCGGCTTGGGAAGCTCTCGGTCATGGAATGACCGAGCTACGTAGGCGAGTCATTCCATGACTCGAACCTTATTTCACTGCATGCCGCCGTGACAAGTCCGCGATGTCTGCCGGATCGACTCGGCACAGCCAAGAGGTCTGCTGAATTCATCACAAGCCGCTGCGTCAGCGAGGGATCATGCCGTGCCTGCGGCTGATTCCGCAATGAACAGTCCTCGCCGCAAGCGGCTTGATGAGCTCTCGGTCATGGAATGCCCGAGCTACGTGTAGGCGAGTCATTCCATGACTCAGCCTGAGGTACGCGTGTAAGCTCTCGGTCATGGAATGACCGAGCTACAGAGAATGCCTCAGCTACGGAACACTGTTTGCTATGCCATCTTGAAAACGCAGTTTACTGCCGTTACGGCAGACTTCGCGCGCGGATGCGTTCGGGATTTGGCGATGGGTTGTAATCCTCGCTGAACCTGCCACCATCAGGCGGAGTTGTCTCAGGTTTCAGTCACTGATCATACTTTCAGGATAGAAGAGCGGAGTATGGGTTCCAGCGCGACGGGTTCGACTGAAGTCATGATTGAGGCTCGGGGGCTCAGCAAGTTCTATGGAGACTTTGCGGCGACTCGAGACGTGACGTTTTCTGTTCCAAAAGGTCAGGTCTGTGCGTTTCTCGGTCCGAACGGAGCGGGTAAAAGCACGACGATGAAAATGCTGACCGGGTTCCTGGCTCCAAGTCAGGGTGAGGCGTACCTCGCCGGTTTCAATGTGGCGAAGGATCGCATTCAGGCGGCTGAGCATCTTGGGTACTTGCCGGAGAATGGCCCTCTTTACGTCGAGATGACGCCGGAGGGGCTATTGCGGTACATGGGCGAAGTGCGAGGCCTGAGTGGTGACACGCTGGCTCGGCGCATGGCCTGGGTTTCCGATAAATGCTCGCTTGCGGAAGTTTGGCACAAGCCGATTTCCAAGCTGTCGCGCGGTTTTCGCCAGCGAGTCGGGATGGCTCATGCGATGCTTCATGACCCCGACGTTCTGATTCTTGATGAGCCGACGAGCGGTCTGGATCCGAATCAGGTCGAAGGCGTACGCGAATTGATTCTGGAACTTGCGAAAACCAAGACCATCCTGCTGTCGACCCACATTCTTCAGGAAGTGCGAGCGGTCTGCAGTCGAGTGGTGATGGTGAATAATGGTCGAGTCGTGTTCGATGGGCCAACATCGGACCTCGGTCAGAACGAAGTGGAAATGGAAAAGCGATTCCGCAAACTGACTCACAGTGCTGCGTAGGAACAGGGATGTGCCTCGATTTTCGGGGCTTCCTGCATGTCGGTTCTATCTGAGTTCATGTGATTTTTCGGAACGAAATGTTCTGACGATAAAGGTGGCTTCATGATTCGCACTCACGTAATTCTGGCAGTAGCGAAGAGGAATTTCCGCAGCTACTTCTCCGGTGTTCTTGGGTACCTGTTTATCACTGTGTTCTGCGTTGCGTCTGCAGCGATGGCATTTTCGTCGTCGTTTTTTGCTGCGAATACGGCGAGTCTCGATCAATTGACTCAGGCATTTCCGTGGCTGCTTCTGTTCGTCATTCCAGCGATCACGATGACGGCGTGGGCTGACGAGCGAAAGCTGGGGACTGACGAGCTTCTGTTCACACTGCCGTCAACCGAGGTGGAGATTCTGCTGGGCAAGTATCTGGCCGTGCTGGCAGTTTACACGGTAGCTCTGGTCTTCTCGCTGGTGAATGTTGTCGTTCTGTTCCTTCTGGGGTCACCAGACCTTGGGGCTGTTGTTTCTTCTTACGCAGGGTATTGGTTTGCCGGTGGTGCACTGCTGACGGCCGGAATGCTGGCGTCGGCATTGACGAATAGCGCAACGGTTGGCTTCGTGCTTGGCGTTGTTTTCTGCTGTATTCCGGTCTTAATGTACTACGTCACCGACGTGGTGGAGTGGTTTGCCGGCCTGCAGGGAAAGGTGACTGAACTTTATGATCTTCGCAACACTCTGTCGGCGTTGAGCCTTCAGGAGCAGCTGCGCGACTTTAGTGTTGGCGTGGTTCCGATTACCGGTGTTGCGTGGTTTTCGTTCTTTTCAGTGGTCATGCTGTATCTGAACCTGATTGTGATTTCGAAACGACGCTGGGGTGTTCAGGAAGAACTGAACATGAGCAGTCAGTACTTCATTCGAGCCTGCTGTCTGGCGGTCACCTGCGGTTCGCTGCTGTTTGTCTTCTGGCACTATCCGGTGCGAGCTGACCTTTCGTCGGAACGATTGTTTTCGCTGGCAACCGCGACCAAAGAAACTCTCAGCAACATCAAGGCGACTCAGCAGATTACGATCCAGGCATTTATCAGCCCGGAAGTTCCGGCCGATTACGTGGAAACTCGCCGCCAGCTGATCGGCCTGCTGCGAGAGTTCAAGCGTTCGAGTGGTGGGGCGATTGATCTTCGAGAAGTGTCGGTCGAACCATTCAGCGATGAAGGCGAGCAGGCTCGAGCACTCGGGATTGAGCCGGTTCGACTCCAGTACGACCGTGACGGAAAGCGGGAAGAGGCGGAGATCTTTCTCGGAGCATTCATCCAGAGTGCAAGCGATGAAATTGTGATCCCGTTCTTCGGGAAGGGGCTGCCGATCGAGTACGAGCTGACCCGATCGTTGCGAACAGTCTCACAGGAAAAACGACTGAAGGTCGGAGTGCTTCTGACGGATGCTCGAGTCATGAGCGATGGTGAAGGCGGCGGGAAGTGGGAGATCATTCGCGAGCTGGAAAAGCAGTACGACGTGATCGCAGTGAATCCTTCTCAGAAGATTCTGAAGTCGGCGGAAACACCTGAAGCGAAGCCCGAAGGGGACGCTGAAGAGAAGAAAGATGATGCCGAAAAGAAGGATGATGACAAGATTCCGGCAGAGGGCTTTGATGTTCTGCTCGCAATCATGCCGTCGTCACTGACGCAGCCTCAGATGGACAACTTTGTTGAGTATGTGAAGGCTGGCAAGCCGACTCTGATTTTCGATGATCCATGTCCGTATATCTTCCAGAACCAGTCCGGGCTTGTAATGGCTCCTCGCCTGCCAAAACAGGGTGGGAATCCCATGTTCGGTGGCCCGCCGCCTGAGCAGAAAGCAGACAATGGTGAGCTGACGGCCCTGATGACGGCACTGAATGTGAAGTGGGACAACGGCCAGATCACGTATGATCGAAACAATCCGCACACGCAGTTTGCAACACTGCCGCCGGAGTATGTCTTCATCTCGCGGACTGGTAATAAGGCTGTGCCGTTTTCCGAAGACAGCGATGTTACAAAGTCGCTTCAGGATCTTGTGATGTTGTTCCCCGGAACGATCACTGATCGTGCTGCACGTAAGGAGCAGAAGTTTACGCCGCTGCTTCGCACCAGCACGGAATCCGGTCTGCTGGACTGGGACGAATACACATCACAGTCATTCAACCCGTTCTCAATGTCACCCGGTGTCGAGATCAAGCCAAACCCTCGACGACGCGATGACGGAGATTCTCACATCATTGCGGCTCACATTCGAAATGATTCCAAAGAAACCCCTCTGAATGTGATCTTCTGCTCTGACATCGACATGATTACCGACTGGTTCTTCATGGAACGCAATCGTGGAATGCTCGATATTCAGTTCGACAATGTGACCTTCGTATTGAATGCGGTTGACGATCTGGCGGGCGACGCGACCTTCATCCCGCTGCGTTCCCGTCGTGATAAGATGCGAACACTCCAGTTCGTTGAAGACCGTACCAGCAACCTTCGAAAGAACCTGAATAAGGAAGAGAAGGAAGCTCAGGATCAGATGGACGAGACGCTGAAGAAGGCGGAAGACGAACTCCGTTCCGAGATCAAAAAGATCCAGGATGACCAGACTCTCGACGACCGTGGTCGTGAAGTCATGGTCCGTACAAAAGAGGAACAGTTGAATCGACAGCTTGAAGTACAGCGTGATCAGCTGGAACGTGATCTCAATGCTCGCGTTCGCAAGCAGGCTCTGGACATGAAGCGAAAAGTCCGTCGGATTGAAAACACGATCAAGTTTGTCGCCTGCATGGTCCCGGCGGTGCTTCCGATCTGTTTTGGAATGCTTTTCCTGGGCATTCGAAATCTTGCCGAACAGCAGTCCATCAATCCCAATCGACGCCGAACCTGAAGTTTTGACTCCCGGTGAATCGGTCCTTCGTTTCTCTGTGTGATCATCTCGCTGACTGCGGGACATTTTGATAGTCAGGTTTTGTCATGAACACATTCAGCCGAACAATGATCTTCGTCGCTGTTACTGCGGGAGCAGTCCTGCTGGCAACGGCCGTTCATTTTGCAAACCGTCCGTCATCCATCGATGGAGTTTCGGATGTCGGTCAGCAGTTCTTTCCTGACTTTCAGGATCCTCTGAAGGCCACGGAACTCAGCGTTGTGAAGTACGACACGGAGGAAAAAGCACCTCAGTCGTTTTCCGTGAAGAAGAACGATGCAGGCAATTGGGTGATTCCGTCTCACCACGATTACCCCGCGGAAGCGGCCGAACGGCTGGCTCGGACTGCGGCTTCGATGATTGGCATCAGGAAGGTTGCAGTCACTTCACGCAATAAGGATGACTGGGATCGCTATGGTGTTGAAGATCCGAGCTCTGACACGATGGCCCCGGCTGGGAAGGAAGAGCCGATCCATGGCACACGACTGACCCTGAAAGACAGCAGTGGCAATGCGCTGGTCGATTTGATTGTCGGAAAGCCGGTGGAAGGCCGCGAAAAGCACTTTTACGTTCGCCAGCCGGAGAAGAACAACACGTTCATCGCCAAGCTGGACGTGGAACTGTCAACGAAGTTTGCAGACTGGATTGAGCCGGATCTGTTGAAGGTCAGTCAGAACGATGTTCGTCATGTCCTGGTTGATCGATATTCCGTCGACGAAAACGAAGGCACCATCGTTCAGGGCGAGCAGATTGAGTTCAATAAGGACGCAGCCACGTCAAAGTGGACGCTCACCGGGCTGGACGAAGCGACCGAGAAGGTCAAGGACAGTGCGATCAACGACCTCGTTCGAAACCTTGACCAGCTCAAGATTGTGGGAGTTCGCGAAAAGCCAGCCGGCCTGAATGCTGACCTGACCGTGTCCGATGACGTTGCACAAAATCCCCTTATGCGACAAGTGCTTCAGGCTGATATGGCTCAAAAGGGTTTCTTTGTTGCACGTGGTCCTGACAAGAAGATTCGACTCGTTTCCAACGAAGGTGAACTGATTGCCGGCACCGGGACCGGTGTACGTTACACGCTGTATTTCGGTGAGATTGCTCGTGGTTCGGCCAAGGATATTGAAACCGGGCTGAACGAAAAGGCCGATGCCGAAAAACCTGCAGAAGGTGATGCGGCCAAAGAAGGTGATGCGGCCAGGAAAGAAGACAAGCCGGAAGAGCCAAAGCCTCCCGGTGAAGAAGCTGGACCTCGGCGCTACCTGCTAGTGCGAGTCGATTACGATGAATCACTGCTGGGACCAAAGCCCGAAGAGCCGAAGGCTCCTGAGAAGCCGGCCATTCTGAACGAAGCTCCTGCGGCTGATCCGAACGCAACCAAGCCAGCCGATGCTCCAGCACCCGGGGCTGAAGCTCCAAAAGCAGACGAAGCGAAGCCAGATGCGGCGCCAGCCGATGCTCCGAAGCCAGAAGAGACTCAACCAGAGGACGGTAAGCCAGCTGAGCCAAAGGCGGATGATGTTCCAACTGTAGAACCAAAGGCCGAAGCACCAGCAGAAACCACAGACGCTCCCAGGGCCGACCTGGGTTCCTGCGACGAACAACCGGCGGCTGCCATCGAGCCTGCTCAGGAGCCTGTGCCGGCCGCTCCGACTCAGGATCCAGCTCCAGCCGCTCCAGCAACGTCTTCTCCGGCAACGGCAGAACCCGCTTTGACCGAGCCGGTGGTTACTTCAGCCCAGGAAGCGGCGACGCCAGCACCAGCTCAGACAGAAACCCCGGCCGCGGCAACACCTGCGTCTCAGGAAGGAGCAACGCCCGCAGCCGATGCTGCAAAGCCAGCGGGGCAGGATGCCGTTCCTCAGCAGCCTCCTGTTGATCCTCGAGCAGAAGCCGAGAAACTGTACAAGCAGGCTCTGGGCGAATACGAAGCCGCCAAAGCAGCCCATAAAGATGCGGTTAAAGAGTGGGAAGACCGAGCAAAGGACGGCAAGAAGCGGGCCAAGGACCTGTCAGATCGCTTTGGTGCCTGGTATTACGTGATTTCGGCGGAGAGCTTTGAAAAGTTCCAGCTTAGCCGAGCCGCGTCCGTTGAGCCAAAGGATGCAGCGGCCAATCCAGAGCCAGGTGCTCCGCCGTTTTCGATCCCAGGACTGACCCCGCCAATCCCAGGGAATCCGTAAGCGAGGCTGCGGTTCAATGCCTCATCGTGGATTGCAGAAGCAGGAGAGCATGGGACACACGTTCCATGCTCTTTTTTTCTGCACGGGCACAATCCAGCGATGCGATTTGTCACGGCTGCGGGCGGAGGGGAACGCACTCGCAGTGTTCGCCCACGTCATGATCATCCACCGGGAAGTTCTCAAACTGTACCGTTGAATTCTTCTCGAACCAATTGCGAATGATCGGCTCTGCGTCGTCGTTCAGGTCGGGCTTCACCAGAAGCGTCTCACCCTCGCTGACCGCACGGATCTCGCCGTCATCGATGATTCGCTGCCCCTTGCTGAAAACATATCGTGGCAGGCGAAACATGGCTTCAAGATCCTGCTGGATACTGTAGACCGTAACGTCAGCATCTGCCCCGGGGCCGAGATGTCCTTTTTGGCTCAATCCAAGCATCCTTGCTGGAGCGGCCCTTGTGATGATCGCAATTTCTGACAGCGAATATTCACGCGACAAATCTCCAAGGACACAGCTGCTCCGAAGTTTTGCGGGCAGCCGTTTCAGGTACTCTTCCCGCCGATTCCGATCCATCAGCAGTGCAATGATCTCCGGATAGGCCAGAAACGAACCGCCATTCGGATGATCGGTACTCATCGCAATGCGCCATGGATCATCCACCAGCAGATACCATTCGAGACCGATCGCCCATTGAAGGGAATGAACAAAGCTCTTGTCGCGATACGTGATCGGAACAATGCCGCATCCGCCTTCCAGCTCGACATCGCCGCTAAACCACTTTCGTCCCGTCACCTTGTGAAGGTAATGACCCAGAGGACCATCGCCCGTCATGGATGTTGTCTCGCCGAACATCACCTGTCCGACATCGACCGTCAGATGCCGATGTGTGTTGACGTATTCAGCCAGCGCGGGCACCTGCGAACAAAACGTCGACTGATCGGCGAGGGATCCGCCGTAACTGTGAAACTGAATATGAGTCAGGTGAGCACGAGCGGATTCAAACGACTTCATCGTTTCCAGCGTCGTCGTCCAGTTCCCCGGGATTCCCAGCTGATTGCAGTGAACGTGGACGGAATGCGGAACTCGCAGCCGATCTACTGACATCGCAAGTTCCCGCAGGATCTGTCGCGGCGTCACACCGTGCGGCGGCACAATATCATCGAGCCCGCAATAGCCGTCACCACCATTCTTCCAGATCTCGACGCCACCGGGATTCACCAGCTTGACGGCATATCCCCCTGTCGAATTCAGGAGCCATGACACCGCGGCATCGACCAGTTCTTTCTGACCGCTGGCAAGTTGTTCCATGATCAGATGGTTGTTCCCCATCATCACATAAAAGCCCTTATCCAGGATTGGCGTATCCTGGAGTTCATCATGGGCATGGCGAGCACCGATGGGTGGCACAGCCGCATCGAATGCCGTGGTGTATCCCAGGCCTGCGTACAGATAGCCTGTGGAGAAAGTACTTGGCACCGTCCCCAATGTTCCTGACCGCAGCAGGCTCGTTCTTGCCATCGGCGCAGTTTTGCGACGCTGTTCAGGAAGCATCTTTCGGGCTGTGTTCACTTTGGGGCCAGCGATGTGGCAATGCATGTCGACACCGCCTGGCATCACAATCATGCCGGAGACATCGACCTGAATCTCTGCTCGTTCGGCCGGATCGTTCGGCGCAGAAATGACACGTCCGTCCTGCATCCAGAGGTCACGAACTTCGCCGTTGACACCGTTAGCAGGATCGTAAACCTGCCCACCTTTCAGACATGTGCGCGCCACAATGGAACCCATCGTTCAATGTCAAATTCCGGTTCAGGCTGCATCGTGAATATCGACGCCCGAATTGTTACTGAAGTCCAAGAAGGTAGGCCATGTTGCTCGGGTTGGGAGAACCAAATCGTGGCTCGAGGGAAATCCCCAGTCCGACGTTGTCTTTACTGAAGTCGAAACCAAGGCCAAAATGAAGAATCCAGTCGAGTCCGACGCGAGATACGGTCAGCGACGTTCCCCGAGTTTCCCCCTCGGCCACATCATAGGCATACGACGCTGTGGAGATGTACCGAGGACTCATTTGATAGCTATAGCTGGAAATGAAAGTCTGGCTCTGGAGATAGTCCTTTGCTTCCACCTGCCGGAAGCCCAGGTACAGGCTGCCTCGGAGGCTTCGCTGAGTCAGAAGTCCAACACTCCAGAGATTCTGCGACTTCGAGAACAAGTCCCACGAAGCATCGGTCAGCACACTGGTTCGATCGCTGACATTCCATCGATAGTGGCTGTACAGAAGACCGAAGTCTTCGCCGAAGTTGTCCTGATCAGCGTTCGGGAAGAACGAAGCACCGTACTCCCAGACCATCCAGTCACGAATGCGCTGAGATTCCGGCGGACCGGCCTTGGTCTGCAGGCGATCGCGGAAGCCAAGACGCAGAGCCTGAAAGTCATCTGCGATTTCGTGGTATGGCGCACTCGTCCAAAGACCCGCTCCGCTGCGAAGTGCGTAATTGCGAGGATTGAATTCTGCCGGAATGACGCCCGGAAAGATCTGCAGCGTGTATCGGGTTCGAAATCGTTCCTGTGAGTTATCATCGATCTCGTTGTACTGCGGAA